>DFBW01000068.1:3400-7911 GCA_002366775.1 Roseovarius sp. UBA3070
TCGACATTGTTCACCAAAGTGGGGCGGCCAAAAATACCAACATTGGCCACGAAAGGCGGGCGATGGCGCGGCAGGCCACGTTTGCCTTCGATCGATTCGATCATCGCGCTTTCTTCGCCGCAGATATAGGCGCCAGCCCCACGGCGCAGATCAATATAGCCAGGCTCAACAATACCGGCCTGTTCCAGTGCGGCGATTTCCTGGGCCAGAATATGCAACACGGCGGGATATTCATCGCGCATGTAGATATAGCAGGTTTCGGCCTCAACCGCCCAAGCTGCAATCAGCATTCCTTCAAGGAAAACATGTGGTTCTCGCTCGAGGTAAAAGCGATCCTTGAAGGTTCCCGGCTCGCCCTCGTCGCCATTGACCGCCAAATACCGTGGGCCTTCGCCAGCACGAACAAAACCCCATTTACGCCCCGATGGAAACCCGGCACCGCCAAGGCCGCGCAGGCCGGACGTCAGCAGTGTTTCCTGAATATCCTCAAACACGCCAGTGTCACGCACGCTTGCGAGCGTGGTGTAGCCACCGGATGAAGTATAAGCCTCAAAGCCTTGATAATCCGGGATATATGCGTGAATGTCTTGCGCTGCAATCGCCGCATGCACCTTCTCAGGCGTGGCGTGGTCAATGTGATTGTGGCCAATCTCCAGCACCGGCGCTGTATCACAACGGCCCATGCAGGGCGCGCGCAACACACGCACTTCGCTGGCATCCAACCCGTCCTCAAGCGCCTTTTGGAGGGCCTGCGCACCGGCCAGCTCGCATGACAGGCTATCACAGACGCGGATGGTCAATGCCGGTGGTGGCACCTCATCTTCTTTGACCACATCAAAGTGGGCATAAAAGCTGGCGACCTCGTAAATCTCGGCCATGGAGAGGCGCATTTCTTCGGCCAAGGCACGCAAATGCGCAGCTGACAGATGGCCAAACTTGTCCTGAATGAGGTGCAAAAACTCGATCAGCAAATCGCGGTCACGGCGGCTCTCGCCCAACAGTTCCTGCACTTCAGCCCAGGGCTGATCCTCAAGCTGGCGGCCCTTGGGCGTGTGACGCCCTTTGCCCTTGCCCGATTTCCACACACCTTTGCGCGCATCCAGTGCCATGTGATCTTCCCCGTTCAAACCTTCGACAAGGTTTATCGCCGTGCCGACCCTTTGGCGCAACCAAAAGCGACACATGCCCATTCGGAACCGTTGGCGGCGGCGCTATTTTACGCCTATCTTGCGGCTAGGTTATCAATTTGTGCCGGCCCCGGCCTGCACCCACCCAAGGATCAACAGAATGCGTTTGTTTGCAATCGCCACGCTTTGCCCGTTCATGTTGCTGATGATGGCGGTTTTTGCTGGGGCCCCCTGGGGCTGGCTGACCGTCGGATATGTCACCCTGTTGATATTTATTCTGGATCGCTGGATCACCATGCAGCTGCAAAACACCGATCCCCAGGCCGAGTTTCCCGGCTCTGATACCTTGCTGTTTGTGTTGGGACTTGCGCATTTCACCGCACTGATGCTCGCCCTGTGGGGCATTGCCGGAAACAGTGGTTTGGGGATGGTTGAGCGTGGCCTGATTGCTGTGGCTGCGGCCCTGATCTTTGGCCAGATCTCGCATCCTGTCGCCCATGAGCTGATCCACAGACCAAACCGGCGCCTGCGGCTGATGGGGCGGTTGATCTATACGTCGATCCTGTTTGGCCACCACGCAAGCGCACATCTGCGGGTGCATCATGTGCATGTCGGCTCAAAGGCTGATCCCAATTCTGCGCGATGGGGCGAAGGGATTTACCACTTTCTGATACGCGCCTGGCCGGGCGGATTTCGGGCCGGTTTGCAGGCAGAAAACAAGTTGAGGAAAGCCCGGCAAGGTTTTGATATTAAACACCCATACCTGTTATATTGCGGCGGGGCAGTCATATTGATGGCGCTGAGTATTGCCCTGGGGGGCGGCGCTGGTCTGGGCGCGCTGATCTTCATCTCACTCTATGCTCAGCTGCAAATCCTGTTGTCGGACTATGTACAACATTATGGCCTGCGCCGCGCCACCCGCCCCGATGGCACACCAGAGCCGGTTGGCCCACAGCATTCCTGGAATGCGCCACACTGGGCCTCGTCCGCCATGACGTTGAACGCGCCGCGCCACTCGGATCATCATGTGACCCCGCAGCGCGATTACCCCGGCCTGCAACTGACATCCGAAACAATGCCAACCTTGCCCTATTCCCTGCCTGTCATGGCGGTGCTGGCGCTGGTCCCGCCCTTGTGGCGGCGCATCATGGATCCGCAGTGCAAAGCTTGGGCCACGCGCGGAAATTCGCCGGACGCTTAATCCGGCTGGCCATGGACCGTGGGATTTGCCAAACTCAGCTGTATGAGACTGCTTTTGACCCTATTGATGTTCTGCATCAGCCCAGCCGCCTTCGCCGATACAATGAGCGCAGAAGAATTTGACCGGTTCACCCTTGGAAAAACCTTCTACTACGGCGTGAACGGGCGCGATTACGGGGCTGAAGAATACCTTCCAAACCACCGGGTTATATGGACATTTCTGGATGGTCGATGCCAGAATGGCACTTGGTATCAGGAAGGTGAGATGATCTGCTTTGAATATGAGGCGCTGGAAGAAATCCAGTGCTGGACGTTCCGGAAATCCCCCACAGGAGGGTTGGTTGCGCGGTTCAAAGACGACCCCAAAGCGCTTGAGCTGTTCGAAGTACAGCGCAGCCATGAGCCGTTGCAGTGCTTAGGTCCTGACGTCGGGGTATAAAGCGTTTCGAGTTTAAGTTGAGACACAACTTGAGATCGAAACGCGCGAAACGTTCAATCGTCATGGGCGTTCCGCCATATTGTCGTGATTCAACAATAAGTCGAAACGCTTTAGGCCTAAAACAAATCACCTTGTTGCGGCGGTGCTTGTTTGGGCTTGGCCGCTTTCTTGGCAGGTGGCGCCCCGGTGGTGCTGACACGCACACGGCCATCAGCAAACTGCACTTCCAGGGTATCAGCCGCTTTCGCGGCGGTCACATTTGAGATGACGGCATCACCATCGCGTACCACAGCAAATCCACGCTTTAGCGTTGCCTCGTAACCCACTGTTTTCATAAGTCGATCAAGATTCAACAACTGATCTTTCAGGGCTTTAACCTGCCGCATTCCGGCATCTGATAATCGCTGCGCGCGTCGGTCAAACTCCTGACGTTGCCGCCCCATGTCTGCTTGCAATGCCCGCAGGTTCAGCCGGGCAGATGTGTTTGCCAACCGCCGCTGATCGCTTTCCAATGCACGCTGCAAAAGACCGGGGCGCAGCGCGCCTGAGCTTTCGGACAGAGCCACCCGGCGGGTCTGCACCGACCGGATCAATGCTGCGGGCAGCCGATCTGACAGGGCATCCAAACGCTGGCGCGGTATGTCCATCAACGCCTCTTTGCGTGGCAAAGCGCGCGACACGTCCTGAAGCCGTTGTTTGCGCGCGCTGATCCCCGAAATCAGTGATTGTGTCAACCGTGCCTCCTGACCATCGAGCCAGGCCAGAAGCTCCAGCCGCACGGGCACAGCCAATTCTGCCGCCGCCGTCGGCGTGGGCGCGCGTTTGTCGGACGCATAATCAATCAGGGTTGTGTCGGTTTCGTGCCCCACTGCGGATATCAGCGCAATGTCCGAGGCAGCAGCCGCACGCACGACTGATTCTTCGTTGAAGCCCCAAAGATCTTCGATCGAGCCACCGCCACGCGCGACAATGATCAGATCGGGGCGCGGCAAGGCACCGCCGGGGGTCATCGCGTTGAACCCCTCAATGGCGCGGGTCACTTCGGGCGCACATTTGTCGCCCTGCACAGCCACCGGCCATATCAGCACCTTGCGCGGAAATCTGTCACGCAGGCGATGCAAGATGTCACGAATCACAGCGCCAGATGGTGAGGTCACAACACCAATAACTTCAGGCAGATAGGGAAGTGTCTTCTTGCGCTCTGGCGCAAACAACCCTTCTGCCGCCAGCTGGGTTTTGCGTTTTTCCAGCATCGCCATCAGCGCACCAACGCCCGCTGGTTTGATATCTTCGATCACGATCTGATAACGCGATTGTCCAGGGAACGTGGTGAGCCGCCCGATGGCGACCACTTCCATGCCCTCTTCGGGCTGAACGGCCAGGCGGGTTGCAACCCCTTTCCAGATCACACCGGCCAGCACGGCACGGTCGTCCTTCAGATCAAGGTACAGATGCCCGGAACGGGGGCGTGACACACGGCCCACCTCGCCCTTCACACGCACATGGGAAAACTCGCCCTCAATCATGCGCTTGATCGCCCCCGACAGGTCAGAGACCGAAAATTCGGGGGCGTTCTCGCCCGTTGTTGGGTCGTCGATCAAATCAGACATATGGCCTCGGATGCGTGGCGATCAGGGCGGCGTCATCCGTCGCACATGAGCGATTTAGTAATAGGCTTTGTAACGGCCAGTCAGGATGCCTCGGTAGTAATCAATCACACCGTCACGGGTGGACAGGCTGATACC
>DFBW01000140.1 GCA_002366775.1 Roseovarius sp. UBA3070
CGCGCCATGTTGATACTGCCCAACAGGCAAGCGCCATAGGGTGGCAAAGGTTGCTCACCGCAGGGGTTGGTGGCGGCAATCGTTTCGGCGTATTGCAGATTGTTGGCGGCATTGATCCGGTCGATAAAAATCACACCCGGTTCAGCAAAATCATAGGTCGCCTGCATGATCCGGTTCCACAGATCACGCGCCTGAAGGGTGTGATAGATCTTGCCATCAAACTTCAGCTCCCATGGGCCGTTGGATTTGACCGCATCCATGAAATCATCGGTGATCAGCACGCTTAGGTTAAACATGCGCAGCCGCGCGGCATTAGCCTTGGCGGCGATAAAATCCTCAACATCCGGGTGATCGCAACGCATGGTGGCCATCATTGCCCCACGTCGGCTGCCCGCGCTCATGATCGTGCGGCACATGGCATCCCACACATCCATAAAGCTAAGCGGCCCGCTGGCATCCGCGCCCACGCCCTTCACATCCGCTCCCTTGGGTCGAATGGTCGAAAAATCATAGCCGATCCCGCCACCCTGCTGCATCGTCAGCGCCGCCTCGCGCAGGCTGTCGAAAATGCCGCTCATATCGTCGGGGATCGTGCCCATGACAAAACAGTTGAACAAGGTGACCCGCCGAGCTGTGCCTGCCCCTGCCGCAATCCGGCCCGCGGGCAGAAATTTGAAATCTTCAAGTGCGCAATAGAACTGCTCTTCCCAATGCTCCGCCTCGTCTTCAACCTCGGCCAAAGCGCGCGCAACCCGGCGCCAGCTGTCCTCAACCGTTTGGTCGTGGGCCGTGCCGTCGGGGGCTTTGAAGCGGTACTTCATATCCCAGATAGCCTCGGAAATGGCGGCAGAAAAACGAGTCATGGCAGTGATTCTCAATGTGGGTTTGGAAGGATGTTGAACATACAGCAGTATTGAATTTTGCACAATTGGTTGCCGATGCACCCAAACCAGATACACAATGTGGGGCATGGTAGGGTATGGAGAATCGTTTGGCCAAACTGCATCTCATCAAACTTAGCGTTGGCACTGAAACTGTCGATGGCCTGGCAGACTGGCATAAAAATCCGCAGGCCCAAGGCCCTGATGGGTTGCCTCGCCACGTCACCCGTATGTGGCCCAAACGCGAGGCAGAGTTGCTGGATGGCGGCTCTGTCTATTGGGTATTTCAGGGCCATGTGCAGTGCCGCCAGCGTATATTGCGTCTGGATGAGGTGATCGGGTCAGACGGCATCTGCCGCTGTGCCATCGTGCTGGACCCGTCGATCATCCGCACCTCCATCGCCCCTAAGCGCCCTTTTCAAGGCTGGCGTTACCTGCCTGGCCCAGATGCCCCGCGTGATATCGCACAAAGCCGCCACACCGAAGACGCACTGCCCGCCGATCTCTCTGCTGCCTTGTCGGATATCGGTGTGCTGTGAACCAAGTGCTATCCTCACTTCCACCGCCAGATTTTGAGCGTACTAAAACAATGACGGCGCAAACCCGCCCCGTCTTCTTGCTCTAAATATCCCCGCCGGAGGCTCCCACCATATAGGCCCGCGCTTTCAGCCACAGAAAAGACCCCACCATCACCATACCATCGCAACAGAACCTGCGAGGCACCGCGCGCAATGCGCATCGCCCCATGAGGGCGGACAGGGCGGGCGGGCGGGCGCTCGAATGGGGCGATACTCCTCCATTGGCCTTTGGTGCAAAACATCTGATTGTTAAGAATGGCTCGCAATATGGCTCACGCATTCCTATATCCATCTCATGAACAGACGTGACTTCACCAAATCCCTGGCGGCGCTGGGGCTGGCCCCTGCCCTTCCCGCGATGCCAGCCGCCGCCTCTGCCAGTACAGCAGCCAGCGGTTTCACGCCTTATATGTATGGGCTTGGCGCACATTTTGCCCGCACCCATGGGCAATGCTCTCCGGCGATTTTGATGCAAAAACTGCGGCTGGCACCTGATGCGGCACAGGCCATGCAGGCTCAACTGATGCGCAATGGCATTTTGACAGCTTCAAATACGGCAGGGCTGGCCACGGCAGCGCAGCCTTACATGCGCGCTGCCCCGGCGATCAATTCAGCTCTGGCCACTGCTGAAAAATCTGCACGACGCATGGCGCGAAAATGGGTTGAGATGCATCACGATGACAGGCCAGAAACAGACCAAGAAAGCTGAACCGCATATCTCAGTTCAGCCATGCCATTGCCTCAGCTGGTCAATCCAAGCTTGTGCAACAGGTTGGCCAGGGTGGTGCTGTCCGCCCCGTCAAGGTTAGCCATCCGTGAGCGGAATAACGTCGCCTGAGATTGCAACATCAGCCCATCGTCCAACACCTTCAGATGATTGGCTCGCAGCGTGTCACCGGTTGAGGTGATATCGGCAATCGCTTCGGCTGTTTCATTCTTGACTGTACCTTCCGTCGCGCCCTGACTGTCTACCAGTTGGTAATCGGCCACCCCATTGTCGCGCAAAAACTCACGCACCAGACGGTGGTATTTGGTGGCAATCCGCAAACGGAACCCATGGGTCAGCCGAAAGGCCGCCGCAGCGGCATCAAGATCATCAAGATTGCTGACATCCACCCAAGCCTGCGGCACCGCAAGGATCAGGTCAGCATGACCAAATCCCAATTCGGCCAGCTCAGCCACCTGTGATTGCCAACCGCCCAGTTTTTCACGCACGAGGTCTGTTCCAGTCACACCCAAATGGATGCGCCCTGCGGCCAATTCTCGCGGTATTTCACCAGCCGAGAGCAAGACAAGCTCCACGTTTTCAATGCCCTGCACGAAACCGGCGTATTCGCGCTCTGACCCGGCGCGGCCCAATTTCACGCCGCGTTGGCCAAACCAATCAAAGGTCTTTTCCATCAAACGGCCCTTGGAGGGCACACCCAGTTTCACACTCATGTCAGCCCTCCCAACCCCAGAACCAATCCGGGGCGGATCACACCACCCACAGCCGGAATTTCGCGCCCCTGCCCCAGGCGACGGGTCAGCGCATCATAGCGCCCCCCGGTGGCGATTGCGGGCAGATCGGGCTGA
>DFBW01000289.1:0-257 GCA_002366775.1 Roseovarius sp. UBA3070
ATCAGCTTGGCAATCATCGGATCATAAAACGGGCTGACCTCATCGCCGGTTGCCACACCGCTGTCGATGCGGATGCCCTTGGGCAGCGATAGAGTGGTGATTTTGCCGGTCGAAGGCGCAAAATTGGCCGCAGGGTCTTCGGCATAGAGCCGCGCCTCGACGGCATGGCCGGTGCAGGTGATATCACCTTGGGTGATCCCAAGGCCCGCGCCCTCAGCAATGCGCAGATGCAGCGCCACCAGATCAAGGCCGGTGAT
>DFBW01000289.1:291-5742 GCA_002366775.1 Roseovarius sp. UBA3070
GCGACCAGAAATTCAACAGTGCCCAGCCCGCGATAATTCAGGCTCTCGCCCAGTTTCACCGCATCCGATGCAATTTGGTCAAGCAAGGCGCGTGGCAGGCCCCATGCTGGGGCTTCCTCGATCACCTTTTGGTGGCGACGTTGCAAGGTGCAGTCGCGTTCAAACAGATGCACCACATGGCCTGCGCCGTCACCGGCGATTTGCACCTCGACGTGGCGCGCGGCCGGCAAGAAGCGTTCCAGCAACATGCCCTCGGATCCGAATGTGGACTTCGCCTCGCGCAGGGCCCCTTCGATGTCTTGCATCAACGTGGATTCATTTTCGACCAGACGCTGACCGCGCCCGCCACCGCCGCCAACAGCCTTGAGCAGCACCGGAAAGCCCATTTCGTGCACTTCGGCGGCAATTTCATCGGGGTCGGATTTCGCGCCACTTGCGCCAGAGACAACCGGAACGCCCGCCGCAATCGCTGCGTCTTTGGCGCTGGCCTTGTCACCGAAACGATCCAGGGTTTCGCTCGTTGGGCCGACAAAGATCATTCCGGCGGCTTCGACCGCATTGGCGAAATCCGGGTTCTCGGCCAGAAAGCCATAACCGGGATGGATCGCATCGGCACCCACCCGACGCGCGGCGTCAAGTACGGCGTCGATCTTGAGATAGCTTTCGCTGGCCGGCCCCGCCCCGATCAGGATCGAGCGGCCGATTTCACGCACATGCAACGCATTTGCGTCTGCCTCAGAGTGAACGCCCACCGGGGTGATACCCTGCGCGCGCGCGGTGCGGGCGATCCGGCAGGCGATCTCGCCACGGTTGGCAATGAGCAATGTATTGATTTTCATGATACTCTCCTCAGAACCGGAACACGCCGAAATTGGTTTCAACTTTCGGCCGCCGCGAGGCGACATCCAGCAGCAACGCCAGCACATCGCGGGTCTCGGAGGGCTCAATTACGTTGTCCGTCCACAGGTTTGACGCAAAATTATAGGCGCCCTGGAAATCTTCGTATTCCTTGCGAACCGGAGCCTTGAAGGCGTCTTCTTCTTCGGGGGTCCATGTTTTGCCGTCGCGGGCCAGAATTTGCGCGCGCACCTGTGCCAAAACACTTGCGGCCTGGTCTGGCCCCATGATGGCTGAGCGTCCAGAGGGCCACATGAACATCGCGTCCGGCTGAAACGGGCGGCCCAGCATCGCCAGATAGCCGGCACCATAAGACCCACCGGTAATCACCGTATATTTGGGCACCCGAGCCGAGGACATGGCGGTGATCATTTTTGCGCCGGCCTTGGCGATGCCGGCCTGTTCGGCCTCGCGGCCAACCATGAACCCGTTCACATCCGCCAGAAACACCAGCGGAATGTCGCGTTGAACACACAGGTTGATGAAATGCGTGGCCTTCAGCGCCGCTTCGACAAACAGAACGCCGGTATTGGCAAGGATGCCAACCTCGTGCCCATGAATGCGCGCCCAGCCGGTCATCATTGTATCGCCATACAGCGGTTTGAATTCGTGAAAATCACTTCCATCCACCAGACGGGCCACGATCTCGCGGTTGTCGGTGGGGATCTTGGCATCGCGGCTGACGATGCCGTGAATATCCTCAACCGGATAAGCCGGAGGGATGGCCGCAGCAGGTGTTTTACGCGGGCTTGGCTTTTCTCCCAGATGCGAAACGATCTGACGGGTGATGGCCAGCGCGTGGGCGTCATCCTCGGCCAGATGGTCAGTAACACCCGACACCGAGCTGTGCATTTTGCCGCCACCCAGTGTTTCGGCATCTACCTTTTCGCCGGTCGCGGCAAAGGTCAGTTCGGGTCCACCAAGATACATGAAGCCCTGACCGCGCACGATCACAACCTCGTCGCAGAGCGCCGGAATATAGGCCCCTCCGGCGGTGCAAGGCCCCATGACCACAGCAACCTGCGGCACGCCGTCCCCCGACATGCCAACCTGCTGGTGAAAGATCGAACCAAACTGGCCTTCGTCGGGAAAGATGTTGGCGATTTCAGGCAGGAATGCCCCGCCGCTGTCGACCAGCGTAATCACGGGCAATCGGTTTTGCCACGCGATGCGCTGAGCCCGCACATGTTTCTTGCAGGTCATGCCAAAGTAGGTGCCGCCTTTGACAGTCGCATCATTGGCGATAATCATGCACTGGCGGCCTTCGATCACGCCGATGCCAGTGATGATGCTGGCCCCCGGTGGCACATCATCATATTTCCCAAGCCCTGCCAGATCGCCCAGTTCCAGAAATGGGCTGCCCGGATCAATCAGTCGCTCTACTCGTTCACGCGGCAGCATTTTGCCTTTGGCCACATGGCGATCACGGGCTTTTTGTGGCCCACCGATGCGTTGCGCACGGCGCAGCTCATGCAATTCGTCCAGTTTCTGGCGATAATGCGCTTCGTTGGCGCGAAACTCTTGCGACCCCGTGTTGATCGTTGTTTTTAGCTGGGTCATGGCAACTCCGGAAATTCTCTGAGAGTGAGCGCGACTTTGGCGGCACCCGGCTTGTCAAACGTGTCGGCGGCGACGATCGTGACATCCGCCTTGAACACCAATGCGTCCCGCAGTCGGGTCTCGATGGTTGATTTCAGGTCAGGATCGTCCTGGGGTGATCTGTCCGGCCCGCGCTCAACGATCACTTTCAGGGCCCCCTGAGTGGTGTGGCCGTCAAAATCGGCCACCACGCGCATGATCCCGTTGGTGTCGGGCATCATGTCGTTGACGATGCTGTGAATGGCGGATGGAAACACATTCGCGCCGCGCACAATCAGCATATCGTCAGTGCGCCCGACACAGCGTATCTTTGGCCCAGTCCGGCCGCACGAACAGGAGGTGCTCAGCACCTCAATGAAATCCCCCGACCGGAAGCGCAACAAAGGGCTGGCCTGACGGGTGATTGCGGTATAGATCATTTCGCCTTTTGCACCCTCGTCAAAGGGGATGATTTCGCCGGTATCGGGGTCCAGAAGTTCGGTGATGATGTGGTCCATGCTGACCATATGCATGCCGGATTGTTCATCGCATTCGGCCCAATAGGCCATGCCCAGATCGGTGCCGCCCAACATTTCGCAACATTTGGCCCCCCAGAGGTCCTCAATACGCTTGCGAATAGAAGGGATGCCGCCGCCCGGCTCACCGCCGACGATAATGCGTTCGACGCCCAGTTCCGAGGCTTTGACACCAAGGATTTCCTCGGCTATTTCGCCAAGGTGCAACACAAAGTTCGGCGCGCCGACAATACAGCGCGGGCGGGTGTCGGCGCAGGCGCGCAACAGCCGGTCTGCGCCGCCATCAGCGCCGATCGGCACATCAACCGCGCCCATGTATTGCAGCGCCTGCATTACCGGAATACCGCCAACAAAGCCTTTGGCCAGCGAAAACCCGTGCAGCACAAGATCACCGGGGCGGATGCCGTTTGCAAAGAAACACCGCGCCGACATTTCGTTCCATGCTTCGACATCCGATTCGGTCAATGCCACATAGGACGGGCTGCCGGTGGTGCCGGATGACGCCTGCATCTGAACGATGTCTCCTGGGTCGGCCGCCAGATGCCTGCCAAAAGGCTTGCGCGCTGCAAGGCTCTCGCGGACGTCGGTCTTGAACGTATAGGGCAGTTTCTGCAGGTCTTCGATGCTGCGAATGTCGTCAAATGCGATGCCGACTTTGGCCAGCTTATCCTGATAGAAATCAGAGTTCTCTTTCAGATAAGCCATCTGCGCGATCAGGTTTTCCTCCTGGACGCGGCGCACCTCGTCCAAAGGGGCCATTTCGATGTCATGCCAGCATTTGGCATCTACCTTGTCCAACGCATCCGCGCGGCGGTACCGCATTGCGAAATTCATGTCATCACCCTCCATTCGTTTCTTACCCGGCTCAATAGGACCGGGGCAAACCCATGACTTTGTTGCCAATATAGCTAAGGCACAATTCTCTGTTCACAGGGGCGGTGCGCAACAGGCGCATCATCGGATACATCTCATAGATGCCGGTGTCTTCGGTGAAACCCGAGCCACCATGGGCCTGCAACGCGGCATCCACCGCCTCGATCCCGGCCTCTGCGGCGGCGTATTTCGCCATGTTCGACGATTCCCCCGCTGGCAGATTGTGGTCAAATTCCCAAGCCGCCCGGCGGGTCATCAAGCTCGCCAGTTCGACATTGGTGTAGGCCTTGGCCAGCGGATGCTGCACACCTTGATGCGCGCCAATCGGTTGGTCAAACACGTTGCGCTCATTGGCATAAGCCACAGCCTTGTTCAGCGCAAAGCGCCCGATGCCACAGCACAAGCCACCCAGAATGATCCGTTCGGGATTGAGAGAATCAAACAGAATATTGAACCCCTCGTCGACGTGGCCAACCACATCTTCGGGGCCAAGATCCACATCGTCAAAGAACAGGGTCCACTGTTCTTCGGGCAGCGGGATTGAAATGCGCACCCGTTGCATGTCGACGCCCTTTTTCTTCAGATCGACGGCGAACAGCGTAAAGCCATCTGTCTTGCGGGCCACCTGATCGTGCGGCGTCGTGCGCGCCACGACAAGGCAATAATCCGACACATCTGCGCCGGTGATAAATGTCTTTTCGCCAGACAGTGAAAACCGGTTGCCGTTGCGCTTGGCAATCGTCTTGGTTTTCATTGAGTTCGATCCAGCACCGGGTTCGGTGATTGCGAAACAAAACTGGATGTCACCTTTGCAAGCGGCTGGAAGCAGCTCTTTCTTGTGAAATTCGGTGCCGTGTGCTGCCAGGTGCGCCATCGACATCGTCGGCCCAACCACCATCATCAGCAGCGGGATGCCCTGGTTGGCCGTGCCCTCCATGAACAGCGTCATTTCGGTCATGCCCAGTCCGGCACCGCCGTATTCCTCGGGTACCATGATGCCCAGAAACCCGTCATCGGCGATCTGTTGAAACATCTCCTTGGGGAACTCATGGCGGCGCGCGTGTTCCAGCCAATAGGTATTGTCATAGCTTTGCGCCAGCTGGCTGCCGTATTCATAAATCTGGCGTTGTTCGTCGTTCAGATTGAAATCCATTGTTCAGATCTCCTGTTTATTGCTTGAATTCAGGTGCGCGGCGGTTTTCAAAAGCGTCCAGCCCTTCGGTCACATCTGCGCTGGGCAGGGCGCGTACCGCTGCGTCGCGCTCTAGGCGCATCTGCTGATCAATCGCCATGTCTGCGCCTTCACGCGCCAGCCGTTTCATTTCGGCAATGCCGGGGCGCGATCGGGTTGCGATGGTCTGGCAATATTCCTGCGCTGCGGTGTGCAGATCACTGTCCGGCACAACATAGTTGACCAGACCTGCGTCTTTGGCTTCATCTGCCTTCAGCCAACGGGCCGAAAACATCAGATCCAAAGCGCGGCGTTGCCCCATCAACCGGGTCCGGCGTTGGCTGCCGCCCCAGCCGGGGATCAGCCCGAACTGCGCGTGCTGGTCGCCGAACTGGG
>DFBW01000252.1:0-9074 GCA_002366775.1 Roseovarius sp. UBA3070
CGGCCAAGCCTGCCATCCCCATCCATATCCAGCCCCGTAGGAACACCGGAATTGGGTGGCAGGGCAAAAATATGAGGATAGTCCACGCCACCAACAGCCAGCCATGCCTGCAACGCGCTCAGCGCGTCCAGCCCATGATCAAAATCTACATTTTGCAGCACCAAAATGTCAGGCCCGACCTGTGCCACCACATCCCGAACGGCAATCAGCTGGGGGTCTTTGCCCTTCAAAATATCGCGCAGCAACAGGCCGGGGCCATCGCGTGTCAGCTCAGCATTGTAGGTGGCAATTCGCAGCGTCTCGGCCTGCACTGACACATCAGGCAGCCCCAGCAGACAAAACAAAGATAGGATCAGGCGCGTTGCAAGGCGTCGGCGTCGTGCTCGGCGTAGGCGCGTTTGCGCTTTTCCTCGATCAGATCGGCAATCCGGCTCATTGCGATGCCACGCATCAACATGCTTGCTGGTAGGAATGCCCATGCCGTTACTGTCCAGACCAAAGTTTGCGGATCCGCCATTGAAATTGGATCAATAAAGGCCGATGCCGCCTTGACCACTGCGGGTATGATAAACGGCAAAAGCGCGCCAAGTACAATGTGAAGACCTGCATCACGTTTCAAACGCGCCAGCACGTCGCCGCCGCCGGTTGGATCAAACAAAGGCAAGTTCATCCAGACATTGAACGCGCCCGAGCGCGTAGGCCACCCCAGCAAACGCACACAGGACAAAAAGGCAAACATCATCACCAATGACACCATGTACGAAATGCCCGATGAGGTGCGCACCAGGCTGACCAGTTCAGGCGTGGAATCCGAAGGCAGCATCAGCACCATCAGGCGCACAGGTGAATAGGGAAAATCAATCGCACTGCCCAGATCATGCCCCAGCTTGGTCAGCAGATACCCCCAGTTAGAGTGAACATGTGTTTCGCGGCAAATCAACGTAAGCAAGATGATCGACGCCGCCAGACCGCCAAACTTCAGCCGGTTATAGGGGGGCGCAAAACGGAACTCGATGATGCTGGGGGATGTGCCATAATATTCAATGAAGGTCATAGACGCGGCAATGATCGCAAGGACCACAACCAGCTGTTCCGCATCAGCGCCTGTTGTTGACAACAACAACGACGGAGTCACCACCAAAAGGGCGACCAAAAATGCACGCACAAGCGCACTTGCCAGCTGTGAAACCACTGCTTTTTTCCCTTCAACCTGGCCCGAAGCAGTGCGATGCTGCGTCGTTGTCCCAACTTGATCCCGCACATTGTGGCGGTATGCCTCATTCTTGCCCAATTTCTGCCCTCTTTCCTCAAGCACCTCAAGAACTTGGTTAATAAGACTTAAAGTTTAGGGCAAATTCATGGGAGGACTGGTGCGGGAATGCATCAATTTTGGTGCGTAATATTGACGGGCTAGTTGGCCAACACAACATGTAGCGGAAAACAGGAAGTCAGCCACAAGTATAACAATTCAATTGGTTAACTATTTGTTTCTACTGATCTCTCTTTTTTCTCTCAAAAGGGAGCGGCGCCGCACCCGAAAGCGCGGCGCTTGTAATCAAACCCAGGGCCTTGCAGCGCTGGCAGCGGCTTCAAATGTGTCAATTGAGGCGACATTGGCCATGGTCAGGCCGATATCGTCCAGCCCTTCCTGAAGGCAATGTTTTTTGAAGGCATCCACCTCAAAACCAATGCTTTCACCATCCGAGGTGGTAATTGTCTGGGTATCCAGATCAATCTCCATCCGCGCGTTGGCACCCTTTTCGGCATCTTTCATCAGCACATCAATTTGCTCTTGAGGCAAGGTGATGAGCAAAATGCCGTTTTTGAAGCTGTTGTTGAAAAAGATATCGGCAAAACTGGGTGCGATGACACAGCGGATACCAAAGTCCTTGATCGCCCAAGGCGCATGTTCACGCGACGACCCACAGCCAAAATTCTTGCCTGCCACAATGATCTCGGCGGCGCGATACTGCGGTTTGTTCAACACGAAATCGGCAATCTCGTTACCGTCGCCATCATACCGCATCTCATCAAACAGATTAACGCCCAAACCCGAGCGTTTGATCGTTTTCAGAAATTGCTTAGGGATGATCATATCGGTGTCGATATTGATCATGGGCATTGGAGCCGCAACACCGCTGAAGTTTTCGAATTTATCCATTACATCATCTCCCTAACATCCGTCAGCTTGCCGGTGATTGCCGCCGCTGCTGCCATTCCGGGCGATACCAGATGGGTGCGTCCGCCGCGGCCCTGGCGGCCTTCAAAGTTGCGGTTGGATGTGGCTGCACAACGCTCCTGCGGGGCCAGCTGATCAGGGTTCATCGCCAAACACATCGAGCACCCCGCAAGCCGCCATTCAAACCCGGCTTCCTTGAATATATCCGCCAGCCCTTCTTCCTCGGCCTGTGCGCGCACAAGACCAGATCCGGGAACGACCATCGCGCGGATACCGTCCTTCTTCTTTTTGCCCTTCAGGATTTCGGCCGCAGCACGCAAATCCTCAATGCGACCATTGGTGCATGACCCGATGAAAACCGTATCAATCTCGATCTCGTTCAGCGGTGTACCCGGTGTCAGGCCCATATAATCAAGCGAGCGCTGCGCCGCATCCACCTTACCGCCCTCAAACTCCGATGCCGCAGGCACGGTGGCAGTGATTGGCAACACATCCTCGGGCGAGGTGCCCCATGTGACCACCGGTGCGATGTCTTCACCTTTCAGCGTCAGCACCAGATCCCACTCAGCATCATCGTCAGAATAGAGCGTCTTCCACCAGTTCAGCGCAGCTTCCCACTGTGCACCTTTCGGCGCGTGCGGGCGGCCCATGCAATATTCAAACGTCTTTTCATCCGGCGCAATCAGACCTGCGCGTGCACCACCTTCAATGGCCATGTTGCAAACGGTCATGCGCCCTTCCATGGAAAGATCACGAATGGCCTCGCCACAGTATTCAATCACATAGCCGGTGCCACCCGCTGTGCCGGTTTCACCGATCACACTCAGGGTGATATCTTTGGCTGTCACGCCGGGGCGCAGCTTGCCGGTGATTTCCACCTTCATGTTCTTGGATTTCTGCTGGATCAACGTCTGCGTGGCCAGCACATGCTCTACCTCGGACGTGCCGATACCATGGGCCAATGCGCCAAACGCGCCGTGGGTTGCGGTATGGCTGTCGCCACACACAACCGTCATACCCGGCAAGGTCCAGCCCTGCTCGGGCCCGACGATATGCACGATGCCCTGACGCACATCGCTTACCGGGTAATAATGAATGCCAAATTCCTTGGCGTTGGTATCCAGCGCTTCCACCTGAATGCGGCTGTCTTCGGTCATGGTGGCCGCATTGTCGCGGTCCAGCGTGGTCGGCACGTTGTGATCCGGCACAGCAATGGTTTTGTCAGGTGCACGCACCGAACGGCCCGCCATACGCAGCCCTTCAAAGGCCTGCGGGCTGGTCACTTCATGCACAAGGTGGCGGTCAATGTACAAAAGGCTGGTGCCATCTTCGGCTTCATGCGCCACATGCGCATCCCAGATTTTATCATAGAGTGTCTTGGGGGACATGAGTCCTCTCCCATAGTTGTTTTAAGGTAAAGTCAGTCGTGACGGGGCCGGCACCTTATAGGTGGGCAAGAATTGTCTGCGATGCACCATAGAACCGCCAAGGCAGGCGGGCGCGATCATCCATGTCAAAAATCCGTGTCATATGTCATGATTTACGCGTGCTACGCCTGAACTTCAAGGATTCTGTGTGCGGAGCAGACGTTTGTGCGCCGATGCCAACAACCGTCGGGAATAAAGTTTGTGCAGCTCTGGCAAGGCAGATCAATCCGGCGCCAGCATGTAGCCTTCGCCGCGCACGGTTTGCAGATAGCGGGGCTGTTTCGGGTCGGCTTCAATCTTGCGGCGCAAGCGGGTGATCTGCACATCCACCGCGCGCTCCTGAGCCTGACCCCCGTCACGGCCCAGATCCTCAACCAGCTTGGTGCGGCTAACCGGCGCGCGCAAATTCTCTGAGAAGATGCGCATCAACTGCACCTCAGTGGCCGTCAGGCGTACCAGTTGATCCCCCTGCAACAACTCAGCGCGCTCAATATCATAGCGCACCGGACCAAGGTTTAACATTTTGGGCGTGGTGCTTTCCGGCTCAGGCTCGGGCATGCGGCGCAAAATGGCATTGATCCTGAGCAGCAGTTCCTTTGGCTCAAACGGCTTGGCCAGATAATCATCCGCCCCGGCCTCAAGCCCGGCAATCCGGTCGTCAGTTTCACCCTTGGCCGTCAGCAGCAAAATCGGTGTTTCCAGCGTTTCGCGCAACGCACGGGTCAACGCGACACCATCTTCGCCCGGCATCATGACATCCATCACGATCAGGTCAAATTCCAGCCCCGACAGGATTGATCTGGCATGCGCCGCATCACGCGCCACAGACACCAAATACCCGTTGCGCTGCAAAAACTTGCGCAGCAGGCCACGGATGCGTTCATCATCATCGACGATCAGCAGATGAGGGGCAGGTTCACTCATATCTCACTATCCTTCAGGGTTTGATATTGCCTGCGCAACTCCGGGTCCATCATCGCTTCCAGCACCTTGCGGAAACCCGCCACAGCCTCGGGTCCGGCCGCCCGGTAGGCCGCGCGCATGCGGGCACGTTGTGCATCAGATAGTTTGCGCTCCAGGGTAGCGCCGTCTTGTGTCAAAAACAGATGCCGTTCACGACGGTCTGATTTACCCACACGGCTGTCCACCAACCCATCCTCAACCAATGTCCGCAACACTCGGTTCAGGGATTGCTTGGTTACACCCAGCGTCAACAACAAATTGTTGATAGTGGTGCCGGGGCTGCGCGCAATAAAGTAGATCGCCCTGTGGTGCGCGCGCCCATAAGCCATGGTTGAAAGTATTCGATCAGGATCAGCCGTAAAACCGCGATAGGCAAAGAACATGGCCTCACTACCCTGGCCCAACTGTTCATCGGTCAGAAACAGAAGTTCGCCGCCACCTTGCACCTCGGACATACCCACCTCCGTTCACTTTCACAGCTTCACTTTGTCATAATAGGACAGCTTTGTTGACATTCCAAGTATCAACTGTTAGCGATTCGCAGCTTATGCGTAATTTAATGTCCGAAACGGACGTATTTTGCGCAACATATGCAAAGCGACTTATTGCAAGGAGATGCGCCATGACTGGCTATGATGATCGTGACGGCAAGATTTGGATGGATGGTAAACTGATCGACTGGCGCGCCGCCAACGTTCATGTCCTGACCCATGCCATGCATTATGCCTCGTCGGTATTTGAGGGTGAGCGCGCCTATAACGGCAAAATCTTCAAAAGCCGCGAACACTCTGAGCGCCTGCATTTTTCGGCAGGCCAGCTGGATTTTCAGATCCCTTACACGGTGGATGAAATCGAAGCCGCCAAGCAAGAAGTCCTGATGGCCAATGGCCTGACCGATGGCTATGTGCGCGCCCTCGCATGGCGTGGTGCAGGCGAGGACATGGGTGTCGCATCGGCGCTTAACCCGGTGCATCTGTGCATCGCAGCGTGGGAATGGGGCGCCTATTACGGCGACGCCAAGATGAAGGGGGCCAAGCTCGACATTTCCAAATGGAAACGCCCCTCCCCCGAAACCATCCCGGTGCATGCCAAGGCTGCGGGCCTGTATATGATCTGCACCATATCCAAACACGCCGCCGAGGCCAAAGGGTGTTCGGATGCCCTGTTCATGGATTACCGCGGCTATGTGGCCGAAGCGACAGGCGCCAACATCTTCTTTGTGAAAGACGGCGAAGTGCACACACCCGACGCCGATTGCTTTCTCAATGGTCTGACCCGTCAGACGGTTATCGGAATGTTGAAGGACCGCCAGGTAAAAGTGCACGAGCGCCACATCATGCCCGAAGAAATGGAAGGCTTTGAGCAATGCTGGCTGACCGGCACCGCCGCCGAAGTTACACCCGTAGGCCAAATCGGGGATTACCGGTTTGAAGTCGGTGCACTGACGCGAGAGATTTCACAAGGCTATGAGAAGCTGGTGCGCAGCTAAGCCACAACGTCTGATAAAGTTTCAAAAACCTCTCACGGCGCGGGTCACCTGCGCCGTGATTTGTTTTGAGACATCAATCATCGACAGCCAACTCGTTGTGCTGAGCATTGCATACACTTCGGTCTTCAAAAGTCGCGCCTAACAGAAAAAGGCCGGGCAACATCACCCGGCCTTCGCCTGATTTTCAATGTCTCAGCGATCAAGCAGGCGACATGCCCCGCAGACGCTCAGACCGGCGGCGCAGCAGTTCCACAGTTGTCAGAAGCAGGATCGACATCACCACAAGGATCGTCGCCACCGCCAGAATGGTCGGTGAAATCTGCTCGCGCAGCCCGGTGAACATCTGCCAGGGCAGTGTCTTTTGGCTGGCGGACCCAACGAACAGCACCACAACCACTTCGTCAAACGAGGTGATAAAGGCAAACAACCCACCCGAGATGACACCCGGCAGGATCAGCGGCATCTGCACCCGAAAGAACGTCGTCACCGGATCAGCGCCCATATTAGCCGCCGCGCGCGTCAGTGAATTGTCAAACCCAACCAACGTGGCCGTCACGGTGATAATCACAAACGGAATACCCAATACAGCATGGGCCAGGATCACCTTGATATAGCCCACCAGGTTCTTACCCATGCCCAAAGTGCCTTCCAGGAAGTTGCCGATGTCAGAGTAGAAAAAGAACATGCCCGTGGCCGAGATGATCAGCGGCACAATCATCGGCGAGATCAGGATTGCCATAATGGCACGACGCCCCGGCACATGAGATTGCGACAGGCCAATCGCCGCCAATGTGCCCAATGACACCGAAATGATCGTCGCAATCGGCGCGATGATCAGCGAGTTTTTAAAGCTGCGCTGCCATTCGTTATTGGTAAAGAAATCCTGATAATGCTTCAGTGAATAGCCTTCCGGATCAAACCGCAGCATCTCAGGCGTGAAGGTAAAGAAATCCTGCGCGTTAAAGCTCAGCCACATCACCGGCACCAGTGGCGACACCAGAAAGAAGAAGATGCACCCGCATATGATACGAAACCCGTAATGCCACAGAACCTGACCGGGGGTCAGATAGGGCAGCAGGCGCGCACGATAGCGTCCCTCATAGAGCCAATAGCTGAACCACCAGAAAAAGAGGCCAAAGGCAACGCCCAACACAACCCCCGGCACGCCAACCAGATAGATGCAAAGCACAAGCGCCACAGCAAGCGAGATCCACATCGCCAGGCGCTCAGTCTTGAGCACGTTGAAATATAGCCAGGCAAGACCAGCAGTGATGACAGCCCCGCCCATCATCCCCACAAAGCCCGAGCCATTGGCCGTGCCAAAGAACAACCCCACAAAGGCCCCCGCCGCTGCCACGATGGGCAGGACGAAGGATTGGGGTTTGCGTGAAATCGGTGTCAATGCAGCCATGTCCGTTACCCCAGCTTCACGTTGTCGATGCCGACGATCTTGTCGTAGCACCAGTAGAGCAGCAGAACGACTGCCAGAAGGATCGCACCCAATGCGGCCGCAAGGCCCCAGTTGAGTGAGGATGAAATGTGATACGCAATCCGGTTCGAGATGAAGACACCCTTGGTGCCGCCGACGATCTCGGGCGTGATGTAATAGCCGATGGACAAAATGAACACGAGGATCGACCCCGCCCCAATGCCCGGAATGGACTGCGGGAAATAGACCCGCCAAAAGGCGGTCCAGTTGGTGGCGCCCATGGATTTGGCGGCGCGTAGGTACGTCGGCTGAATGGTCTGCATGACCGAATACATCGGCAGGATCATAAACGGCAGCAAGATATGCGTCATCGCAATAATCGTGCCTGTCTGGTTGTTGATCATCACCAATCGGTTGGCATCATCAATCAAGCCCAGCCAGACCAGAATTTCGTTGATAACACCTTGTTGTTGCAACAACACCTTCCACGCCGATGTCCGCACCAAAAGCGACGTCCAGAAGGGCAGCAACACAAGGATCATCAGCATGTTTGACGTGCGCATTGGCAGGTTCGCCAGTATCCACGCCACCGGGTAGGCCAGCAAGATGCATGACCCGGTGATGATCAGCGACATCCACAGGGTGCGGCCAAACAGCTTGATCAGAATACGCTTATCTTCGGGTTGGGCCTGTGCGCCTTCCGGTGTGCGGCGCATGTCGATGGCATTCAGGAAATAGCCATTGGTGATGCGCACCGAATGTGTCTTGATTTCGCGCCAGGTTTCAACTTTGCCCCAGCCCTCTGATATCTCGATCAGCTTGTCCTTGAAGGGACCGTCTGTTGCCGGGTCCAGATTTTTGATCTTACGCCCCGATTTGCGGAACAACGACGACATGCCGGTGCTCTCATAATTCAGTCGGGTGCCAAGGCGCGTATGCCTTTTGGCCTCAATGGCGACCACCATATCCGAGACAAAGGCGGCATAGACGTTTTCACCAGGCAATTCGCCACTATCAGAATCCCAGACATTCAGCTCAACCACAGTCAGTGGGAGCGTGTCGGCAACAATATCATTGTTAACCGAACGGGTCAGCATATTGGCAATTGGCAGAATGAAGGACAGCAGAACGAACAACAACAACGGGGCAATCAGCATCAGCGCGCGCATCTTTTGCTGGCGCAAGGCGCGGTTCAGGCTGCGTTTCAGCGGCGTTCCGTCGGCGGCCAGTACCGGGCCGGTATCGGTGGTGTCGCTCATCTTAAGCCCCTTCAACCACTAGGATAACGCTATCAGCTGTGCGCCTGCGGATCTCGGCTACCTTTTGGTACTCCGGATCATCATACGCAGCACGCGCGGCTTCATAGCTTGGAAATTCAATTACGACGTGGCGATTGAGTGTCTCGCCTTCCATCGTTTCAGATGGCCCGCCACGGACAATGAACCTGCCACCAAGGCCCAGCAGGATCGGTGTGTCCTTTTCGACGTATTCTTTATACGCCTCAGGATCATTTACCGTGATATGGCCGATTATATAGCCCTTGGGCATGGTGTGATGTGTCCCTTGTCATATAGCGGTGAGGGCCAT
>DFBW01000252.1:9136-13501 GCA_002366775.1 Roseovarius sp. UBA3070
TTCTCTGGATCGGTTGGCATATGTGGTGCCATGTCGATGCCCAGTTCAGCGTGCTTGCCAACCAGCGGCGCTGAGGAAGCGCGCGCAGGACCGTACGAGATGTACTTGGCCTGATCCGCCAGACGCTGCGTGTCTGTGGCGAACATGATGTAATCCAAAGCTGCCTTCTGGCGCTCTTCGCTCAGACCGGTAGGAATGATCCAGCCGTCAAGGTCAAACACCTGAGCGTCCCACAGCATGGCCACGGGTTGCTTTTGCTCTTCGATCACGCTGAACAGACGGCCATTATAGGTGGAGCCCATAACAACTTCGCCATCGGCCAACAGTTGGGGTGTATCCGCACCAGCCGACCACCAGATAACGCTGTCTTTGATGGTGTCGAGTTTGGCCAACGCCTGATCCTGACCTTCGGGCGTGCCCAAAACGTCATAAACCGCGTCTTTGGCTACGCCGTCACACAGCAGGGCCCATTCCATGTTGTTGATCGGGCGCTTTTCAAGGCTGCGTTTGCCAGGATAGGCTTCCAGATCGAACACAGCACAGATATCGCTGGGTGCGGTATCGCCAACCATATCGGTACGATAGCCGAATGTGGTCGAATACACGATTTGTGGAATGAAGCAATCAGACACCAGAAGATCACCAAAGTCATCCGAGGCAGATGTGCCATCGGGGGCCGGTGCCAGCTGCGTGTCAGCGTCAATTTCCAGTGCCAGGCCTTCGTCACACAGACGGATGGCATCAGCAGCAACCACGTCAACCACATCCCAGGTGACGTTGCCAGCTTCGTTCATGGCGCGCAGTTTGGCCACGGCTTCAGCCGAGCTGTCATCGTTGATAATGGTGATACCGGTCTTTTCGGTATAGGGGTCGTGGTAAGCCAGTTTTTGTGACTTTGAATAGGCGCCGCCCCATGACACAATGGTCAATTCTTGTGCAGCAACCGCACCAGCAGCGACGCTCAGAGCTGTCGTGGCCAGAAGTGTTGTTGTGAGTTTCATTGATAGTCTCCCGATTATGACCCGTTCCTGAAAGTTTCGGAGTCCCTGCCACGGGTTTGAACCTTGGGACCCGCTGTTCATCGCACCCGTTCAGGGTACGATATTCCTTAGCCGTTACGCATCAAGCGCACGGCAATCCTCTGGCAACCAGCCGATCTCGACTGTCTCACCTGGTTTCAGCTTCACCTGATCCGGCCCATTGCGGGTTTTGACAATGAATTCATCATTGCCAGCCACCCGCAGACGCGTGCGAAAGATGTCACCCATATAGATGAACTCCAGCACTTCGGCCTTCAACGTATGGGCTTTGCCTTGCAGACGGTCCTGATTGAACTCCACCCGCTCGGGGCGGATTGACACTTTGGTGCGCTCTCCGGCCTTGGTCACATTGACCGGCGTGCAGTCAATCAGGCTGCCATCGTCCAGCTGCACCACAGCCAGACCGCCTTTGATCTCTTTGACTGTGCCTTCCATCGTGTTGTTCTCACCGATGAACTGCGCAACAAAACTGTTCTGCGGGCTTTCATACAATTCGTCCGGAGGGGCGATCTGCTGAATGCGGCCATCGTCAAACACCGCAACACGGTCGGACATGGTCAGGGCTTCGGTCTGATCGTGGGTCACATAAACCGTGGTGATCCCCAGATTATGGGCCAGATCGGTGATTTCAAACTGCATCTTTTCGCGAAGCTGTTTGTCCAGTGCGCCCAGCGGCTCGTCCATCAACACCAGTTCAGGTTCAAACACCAGCGCGCGCGACAGAGCGACACGTTGTTGCTGACCACCCGATAGCTGCGCCGGACGCCGTCCGCCAAAATCACCCATCTCAACCATATCAAGCGCGCGCTTAACTTTGGCCTCGCGGTCGGATTTGCCCATCTTGCGCACTTCCAGCGGGAAGCTCAGGTTTTCGGCAATCGTCATATGCGGGAACAAGGCGTAGTTTTGAAAGACCATGCCAATGCCGCGCTTGTGCGGCGGGATATTGTTGATGGAAACGCCGTCTAGCAGGATTTTCCCGTGGGTCGCGGTTTCAAACCCTGCCAACATCATAAGGCAAGTGGTCTTGCCCGATCCGGACGGGCCCAGCATTGTCAGGAATTCGCCCTTGGGCATCGACAGGTTCAGATCTTTGACGACGAGGATTTCACCGTCATAGCTCTTTTGCACACGTTCAAACGCAACGAATGCATCGTTGTTCCCAGTATCCGGCAAATCGGACTCCCCGTTTTTATCATTCGCAGGCTATCCCTGCGTTCACTTCAGACTAAACCGCTAAACCCGGCCAGATGCAAGCACGGTGCGACAAAGTCAGCATTAGTTGCGCCATCTGGCCTGTGTTTTCGTTCAGCCATATTGAATTTCAGGCCAGATGATTCGCATTTTCTTAAAAGTGACAACAGTGTTTTGGGTTAGCCCAACACAGCCTTCACTGCCTTTGCAGTTTTTGAAACAACCTCATCCGCCTCATCTCGGGTCAGGCAGAAGGGGGGCGCAAATCCCAGAATATCGCCTTGCGGCATCGCCCTTGCGATCACGCCCTGCGCGCCCAGCGCGGCCGCAATTTGGGGCCCGGTTTTATCAGCGGCGTCAAAGAAGGTGCGGCTATCGCGGTCTTTCACAAACTCCACCGCGCACAGCATTCCTTCACCACGCACCTCGCCCACATGAGCATGATCCCCCAAGGCCGCGCGCATCGCTGCGTTCAGATAGCTTCCCATTTCACCGGCGTTGCTGATCAGGTTCAATTCATCCAACAGCTTCAGGTTGGCCACACCCGCCGCCGCCCCGATGGGATGCGCCGAATAGGTCCAGCCGTGGCCGATAGGGCCGTTCTCGTCAGTGCCCTGTTCCAGCACTTTCCACATCTTGTCACCGACAATCGACCCTGACAGCGGCGCATAGGCACTTGTCAGCCCCTTGGCGATGGTGATCAGATCAGCCTCAAACCCATAGTGATCAGTGCCAAACATTGTGCCCAACCGGCCAAAACCGGTGACCACCTCATCAGCAACCAACAGGATGTCATGTTTGCGCAACACAGCCTGAATGGCCTGCCAATACCCGGCAGGTGGCGGCACAATACCGCCCGTGCCCAGCACCGGCTCTCCAATGAAGGCGGCAATGGTGTCTGCGCCTTCACGTTCGATCAGCGCTTCCAACTCAGCCGCGCAATGGGCAACGAACTGTTCCTCAGACTGGTTCAGGTCTTCCCGGCGGAAATAATATGGCGCTTCAGTATGCACCACCTGCGCCAACGGCAGATCAAATTTCTTGTGAAACAACTCAAGCCCGGTCAGCGATCCGGTCATCAGGCCCGACCCGTGATACCCACGCCAACGGCTGATGATTTTCTTCTTTTCGGGCCGCCCAAGGATGTTGTTGTAATACCAGATCAACTTGATGTTGGTCTCATTGGCATCTGACCCGCTCAACCCGAAATAGACCTTGCTCATATTGTCCGGCGCACGGTCCAAAATCATCTTGGCCAGCGTGATTGACGCCTCGGTGCCATGGCCAACATAGGCATGGTAATAGGCCAGTTCCTTGGCCTGTACTGCAATCGCATCGGCAATATCCTGACGACCATAGCCGACATTCACACAGTACAAGCCAGCAAAGGCATCCAGCATCTTGTTGCCATCACGATCCTCGATATGGCAATTCGTTCCGCCAGTGATGATCCGACTGGCCATTTCGCCGCGGGCAAATTCAGCCAGATGGGTCGAAGGATGAAAGAAATTTTCGCGGTCCCATTGATCAAGTTGGTCGTTTTTCAGCATGCTGCACCTTTGGCCTCGTGTTGGATCATAGGGCGTAAACCTGCCCTGAATGTCTCGGCCTGTGTAACTGAACTCAGGGCATTTTACAGAAGATCCTTCTGCAACTACCCCAGCAATTGATCCAGTGGAGGCCCACCCGGCCCCTTCACCGGCTTGGTCACCACATGGGTAAAATAGCGCGCCAGCCCGACTTGGGCCTCTAAAAGCGCATCCATCACCTCTTGATAGGCCTCAATATCGCGGGTGATCACCTGCATTAGATAATCCAGCCCTCCACCCAGCGCCCAACACGCCGCGACCTCGGGTATTTCGTCAACATGCGCCTCAAAGAACCGAAAGGCATGCGCCGTATGATCGCTCAACTCGACCGTCACAAAAACGGTGATCGACGGTCCAAGCTTTTTGAGGTTGATCCGGGCATTGTAACTTTCGATGACCCCGGCCTTTTCCAACCGGCGCACACGCTCCCAACAGGGGCTGGCCGACAGGCCCACACGCGCGGCCAGATCAGCATTGGTGATGCGCCCCTCGGCCGTCAACACCCGCAGAATGGCGATATCGCGTGCATCCAGTTTCATGGC
>DFBW01000145.1:0-755 GCA_002366775.1 Roseovarius sp. UBA3070
TCGTCGAGCGCACCCGTGATATGGCGGTGATGCGCAGCCTTGTGGCCAATGGGTTTGGCTATTCCATCGCCAATTTTCGCCCGCTCAGCAATGTGGCCCCTGATGGGCGTGCCATCAGATATGTGCCGCTGGCTGGCGCGTTGCGCCCCTTGCGGTTGGGGCTGGTGACGGCTGAGGGGGCACAAAACGTGCTGACCATCAAAGCGTTCCTTCAGCAATGTCAGCGCCAGATCCACCAGAGCGGGGTGCCGGGGATGAACATGCACACGCCCTGAGCCGTGCAGGGGGGGCGTTAGTTTGGGGCTAACCCGCGCATCGGTTTGTTGGAGTTGAGTAAACGCTACGTCAGGCTAAGGTTTTGGCAAACACAACATGCGGATGACGCGATGTTGATAGGGGACACTATGATTGATGAAGCAGAGCGCGCCATTCATGACAAAACCGGTGATGATATCCGTTCTGAGGCGATCTATGGCGGTTCTGCCTATAGATACGGCCTGCCTGATTGCCTCGCGGTGGACCGCTGCCTGAAAAGGATGAAGGACGTTGAAGATGCGTGACCCCCGTTATGACATTTTGTTTGATAAGGTGGCGATCGGGCCTTTGACGGCCAAGAACCGGTTCTATCAGGTGCCCCATTGTAATGGGGGCGGATACCGGGATCCGTCAGCCGCCGCCGAAATGCGCGGGATCAAGGCGCAGGGCGGCTGGGGGGTGATATTCACCGAGCAATGCGAGATGCACCACACGTCCGA
>DFBW01000145.1:799-3172 GCA_002366775.1 Roseovarius sp. UBA3070
GCATTGGCTGGTATCCAGCTGGCGTATTCCGGTGTGAACGGGCCAAATCTCTATAGCAAAGAGGTGCCTTTGGCGGTCTCGGCCATGCCCATCCGCACCTTCACCAATGATCCCATCCAGGCGCGTGCCCTGTCCAAATCCGAGATCAAGGATCTACGCCGCTGGTTTGTGACTGCGGCCAAACGATCCAAACAGGCAGGCTTTGATCTGATTTGCCTTTACGGTGCGCATGGGTTCGGGATTTTTCAGCATTTCCTCAGCCGGGCGACCAATCAACGTTCGGATGAATATGGTGGCAGCCTTGAGAACCGATCCCGGTTTGCCCGCGAGGTGATCGCCGATATGCGGGATGCCGTGGGCGATACAATGGCGATAACTCTGCGGGTGTCTTTGGATGAAACCATCGGTGATCTGGGGTTCTCCAACGCTGAGGTGCGCGACTTTGTTGAAATGAACCGCGATCTGCCTGATCTGTGGGATTTGGCCCAAGGCACCTGGGAGGATTGCTCGGGGCCATCCCGGTTCAAGGATGAAGCCGCACAGCACGCGCTGGTCAAAGGTATCCACGATTTAACCGACAAGCCCATTGTGGGCGTTGGGCGCTTCACCAGCCCTGATGTGATGGTCAAGCAGATCAAATCCGGTGTGCTTGATTTTATCGGCTGTGCGCGGCCGTCGATTGCTGATCCGTTTCTGCCCCAGAAGATTGAACAGGGGCGGATTGAGGACATCCGCGAGTGTATCGGCTGCAATATCTGCATTACCGGCGATATGACGATGAGCCTTTCGCGCTGCACGCAAAACCCGACCTTCATGGAGGAATGGCGAAAGGGCTGGCACCCTGAGATCATGAACCCCAAGGGCGACAGTGACAATGTGCTGATCGTTGGCTCTGGCCCGGCGGGGCTTGAAGCCGGATGGGCGCTGGCGCGACGCGGCTATGATGTGGCAATAGCCGAGGCCAAGACCGAGATCGGCGGGCGCGTGGCCCGTGAACGCCTGTTGCCGGGCCTAAGTGCGTGGGGGCGGGTCAAGGATTACCGCGAATATCAGCTGCAACAGCGCGCCAATGTCGAGATCTACCTGGACAGCGCCCTGGATGCCGCCAGCATTCTGGAGTTTGGCTTTGAAAACGTCGCTATTGCCACCGGGGCGCGTTGGCGGCGTGACGGCGTGGCGCGCCAACATGTGGTGGCGATGCCGATAGACGGGGCGATGCAGCTGTTCACCCCCGATGACCTGATGGATGGCACTGTGCCGGATGGGCGTGTCGTGCTGTATGACGACGATCATTATTACATGGGCGGTGTTTTGGCCGAGCTTCTGGCCGGGCAGGGTGCACAGGTGACGTTGATCACACCCTCGGCCTATGTTTCGGATTGGACGAACAACACCCTGGAACAGGCGCGCATTCACACGCGATTGGCTGAATTGGGGGTTGAGATCGTCCTGAACCGGGGCGTCACGCGGATCGCCACAGATCATGTGATCAGCGATTGCATCTATACGGGCCAGACCCGTGAATATGCCTGTGATGCGGTGGTCATGGTGGCCTCACGCACGGGCAATGACACGGTTTATACTGATCTTATGGCACGTCAGGCAGATTGGGCCGATGCGGGTATCAAAACCGTCAAGATGTTTGGCGACGCCGAAGCCGCAGGCCCGATTGCCTGGGCCACCTATGCCGGCCACCGCTATGCGCGCGAGCTGGACGAGGCTGACATCGGCGATGCTCTGCCTTTCCGGCGCGAGATTACGGGCTTGGCGGCGGATTGATCGGTGATAGAATGGCTTCATGACACAAACTCTTGATATCCTTGAGCGGCTGATCCGTTTCAACACGGTCAGCGCCAACAGCAATCTTGAGATCATTGCTTATATTGAGGACTACCTGATCACGCGTGGCTTTGAGGTGCATGTGGTGCCCGATGACACCGGACAAAAGGCGGGCATTTTTGCCTCGTTCGGGCCAAAAGGTGCCGGTGTATTGCTGTCGGGCCATACCGATGTGGTGCCGGTCACAGGGCAGGAGTGGACACGCGACCCGTTCCGGCTGACAACGGATGGGAAGCGTTTATACGGCCGTGGCACCACCGATATGAAGGGGTATCTGGCGTCAATGCTGGCGGTGGCGGACCGGGCCAGCAAGACCACCCTGAGTGAGCCGCTAAAGCTGGTGTTTTCGTATGACGAGGAAGTGGGCTGCATCGGTATGCGTGATATGATCGCTGATCTGGATCGCTGCATGAGCCGCCCGCGCGCCTGTATTGTGGGCGAGCCGACACAAATGCAGGTGGCCGTGGGCCACAAGGGCAAGGCCGGGCTGCGGGCGGTGTGTTATGGGCAAGCCGGACATTCGGCTTTGGCGCC
>DFBW01000225.1:0-391 GCA_002366775.1 Roseovarius sp. UBA3070
TTTTTGATCATCGGCAAGGCCGGTCAGCCCTGAACGTTCGGCCGCAGAAATGTGTACAAACACATCCTTGCCGCCGCTTTCAGGTGCGATAAAGCCGAAGCCTTTTGTTGCGTTAAACCATTTTACGGTGCCATTGGCCATTCCGTAGTCTCCTTTGGTGGTGCTGCCCGCGGAAGTGCGGCAGGTCGGCTAGGTCAGAACAAGATCGAAGTACTGAGCCGTTGAAAGGAGCAGATGGTCGATAGTGGTAACGTCGCAAGCGTCATATGGCAGATATGAACAGTTTTTTCAAGTATTTGCTCACAAGGTGGACAAGCGGTCGCCTCAAGGTGCGTCCGCTTGATTGTCACGCATCAGACGTTCTGTGAAATTACAGAACTGTCACAACGGC
>DFBW01000225.1:443-1959 GCA_002366775.1 Roseovarius sp. UBA3070
AACAGATAGAGCGCGCGCGCGCCCAGCGGGTTGCGCGGGCCACCCGGCTGGACATAATCATTGTCGATGAACTTGCCATAGTTCTGCGGATCACGTTGGATCATTTCGTTGGTTGGACGCCAAGTCGGCCATTTCTTTTTGGCACCAATGTTGGCTTTGCCCGTGAACTCCAGACCTGCTTTGCCCACGCCAACGCCATATCGGCGGGCGACTCCTGGTTCGGTGATCAGATACAGAAAATGCGCGCGCGGCAGAATCAAAAGCTGGCCCGGTTCATACTGGGCGCTGATCTGCACGTCTTGTGGAACGAATTTTGGGTTAACTTCAAAAGCTTGCGCAGCCGCTGGCAGGGCAGTTGCGGCCAGTCCGGTTGCTAATAGTTTGCGGCGGTTCATCATATGTGTGGTCCCCTCATAATATACTCTCACGCATAATCTGCCACGTTTGCGGAGCAAAATCAAAAACTGGTGAGGTTGAGGACCTGTGACTTATTGGCACCGCTCTACGCAGGCCGTCAAAGTCAGGCCTGCTGTAAGTCGTTCGGCTTTGTAGAATTCGCAGCCTCACAGGCCGAGCGCTTGGCCAAAATAGCGGCGATAATCAGCAAGGCTGCCACGAACACGCCGACGAAGAAATAAACCAGCGTAGCGCCCCAAAGGCTCAGACCAAACAGCAACATGCCGAACAGGGCCGAAAGGGTTCCGGAAATTGCGCCTAAAATGAATGCAACTGGTGCCATAACTATTCTCCTTCCCGCGTGTTTGCTTTGTTAAACCACTTAAAGTTAGCAAATAGGGCGGGAATGGGGCAGGGGCGGCGCAATTTTGTGGAAAAATTGACAGAAGATTGGCGGGAAGTTGCCGAGAAGGTTACAGCTTAAAGGTGAATAATCTTGTATTTATCTATGTTATTAAAGGGTTAGAGGGCATAATCTGGAAGATTTCCAAAAGCACCTTTCGTTCATTTCATATGGGCTTTTCAGTGTCGAAGGCCACATTACACCAAATGCCTTGCGGGTTTTCATCAAAACGATTTGTTAACCAACATGTTTGCATGATGGCGGCATGTCTTGCTATTTTCGCCCCCGCATTCCTGGAGCTTCAGTGTATTTCACTGTTACCCTTGCGCATCAGGGAAGTCATCTTTTGACAGATGAGATCACTCGCCTTCGCGCGGCTGTCCGCCAAACCATGCGCGAACGCCCTTTTTACATTGATGCAATGGTCGTCCTGCCGGATCACATCCACGCTGTGTGGACATTGCCGAATGGTGATAGCGATTATTCTGTTCGTTGGGGTGCCATCAAAGCGCGGTTTACCCGAAGCCTGCGCAATGATTGTAAGGTGGGGTTTAACCCCACCATGGCGAAAGAGATGGGATACGCGGTGGGATGGAATCCCACCCTACACAGATCACCAAGCAAACAAATCAAAGGGGATGCAGGCATCTGGCAACGTAGGTTTTGGGAACATCATGTTCGAAACCAAAGGGAAATGCAGGTTTTAATAAATCACTG
>DFBW01000225.1:2069-2328 GCA_002366775.1 Roseovarius sp. UBA3070
AAGAACCGGTCGTGGCTGATCACCACAGCGCAGCCGGCGAAATCCACCAGTGCATCTTCCAGCGCTCGCAGAGTTTCTATATCCAGATCGTTGGTCGGTTCATCAAGCAGCAGCACATTGCCGCCTTCTTTCAACAACCGCGCCATATGCACCCGATTGCGTTCACCGCCCGACAGCAGGTTCATCTTCTTTTGCTGATCGCCGCCTTTGAAATTAAACGCCGAACAATAGGCGCGGCTGTTCATGCTGGCATCCCCCA
>DFBW01000225.1:2468-3701 GCA_002366775.1 Roseovarius sp. UBA3070
CCGTTCGGCCCGATGACGCCTACAATCCCACCGGGTGGCAGTGAAAATGTCAGGTCTTCGACCAATAGTTTGTCGCCCATGGCTTTCTTCAGCCCTTCGACTTCAATCACCTTGGATCCCAACCGCGGTCCATTTGGAATAACGATCTGCGCGCGGCCAATCTTTTCGCGCTCGGATTGGTTTGCCAGATCATTATAGGCGTTGATTCGCGCCTTTTGCTTGGCTTGCCGGGCTTTTTGGCCCTGACGCATCCATTCCAACTCTCGCTCAAGCGTTTTCTGTTTGGATTTGTCCTCTTTCGCTTCATGCGCCAGGCGTTTTGCCTTTTGCTCCAGCCAGGCAGAGTAGTTACCCTCATAGGGAATGCCGCGCCCTCGGTCCAATTCCAAAATCCATCCCGTGATGTCATCCAGAAAATACCGATCGTGGGTGACGATCAGAATTGTCCCTTTGTAATCAATGAGGTGTTGTTGAAGCCAAGCAATGGTCTCTGCATCCAGGTGGTTGGTCGGCTCATCCAAAAGCAGCATGTCAGGCGCTTCCAGCAGCAGCTTGCAAAGTGCAACACGGCGCGCCTCGCCCCCAGACAGGGACGCCACATTCGCATCATCTGGCGGACAGCGCAAAGCTTCCATCGCCACGTCAATCTGCGCGTCCAAATCCCACAGGTTCTGGCTGTCGATCTGGTCTTGCAGTTCGGCCATCTCATCGGCGGTTTCATCCGAATAGTTCATCGCCAACTCGTTGAACCGGTCCAGCTTGCCTTGTTTTTCGGCCACGCCCAGCATGACGTTCTCGCGCACACTCAGCGCTTCGTCCAATTTCGGCTCTTGTGGCAGATAGCCCACTGTGGTGCCTTCGGCTGACCACGCCTCGCCGGTAAAATCCGTATCCAGCCCCGCCATGATTTTCATCAGCGTTGATTTACCGGCGCCGTTCACCCCCACGACACCGATCTTCACACCGGGCAGAAAGTTCAGGTGAATGTTCTCAAAACACTTCTTGCCGCCGGGATAGGTCTTTGAGACCCCTTGCATGTGATAGACGTATTGATAGGCGGCCATGGCTGAGCTCCTCGAAACCTGTTGCAGACCAGATAGCCAAGAGTGCAGGCAAGAGCAATCACTCTGATCGCTTTGGCGTATCTGCCAACCGATTGGCCCGCGCGGCTGACAGGCGCGCGCCCTGCGATAGATGCCGGTTTGAGACGTGTTCAGCAGCGGCCAGCCCCGG
>DFBW01000225.1:3827-4530 GCA_002366775.1 Roseovarius sp. UBA3070
GGGAACCCCCGCCCCTCCGGATTGCTCTGGTGTCTTGACGCCCGTTTCTGTTGCATATCATAAATCACTGACCAAGCAGACAGGCAAGGCGGCTTTGGCTAACGCCGCATTTTTCTCACATTGCTGATGTCAGGGGGGGCTTGCGAAGACGTGCCGAACTGTAATTGTGATTGCGGCTCCGAGTTGACCTCCATCCACTCAATGGTAGCGGCCACCGGCATTGGCCGGGCCAAGCCATACCCTTGAATCAGTGGGCATTGCGCGCGGCGCAAAATCTCAAGCTGACCTTGGGTTTCCACACCTTCGGCGACCACTTTCATGTTCAACAGCATCCCCAATCGGATGATTGAGCGGATTATAATACGGTTGCGCGGATCATTTTCCAGCCGTGCAATCATTGATCGGTCAAGTTTGATCGCATCAATGTCAAACGCCGACATATGTGCCAACCCGGCATAGCCGGTGCCGAAATCATCCAGAGCCACGCGCACGCCCAGTCGTTTCAGCCGGTCAATCGCGGTGACCACATCAAGCGTGCTGTCATCCAGAATGGTGGTTTCCAAGATTTCGACACAGATACAGCTGGGCGAAATGCCGCGTGATTGCAGCCCCCAATCCAACAGGCCGGGATAATTTACATCCGCCAAAATCGAGCTAGATACATTGATAGACATGCAATGCTCAGGAAGGCCCGACTTGCGCA
>DFBW01000225.1:4635-6653 GCA_002366775.1 Roseovarius sp. UBA3070
AGATAAACTTCGAACTGGTTTTCCGCGACGGCTGTTTTTAGATCGCGGGCCAATTGTTGTTCGACATTTTGTTTGTGCCCCAAACTCTCGGTATATAGCACCACCTGATTGCGGCCCTCATCCTTGGCGGCATACAGCGCCTGATCAGCCATTTGAATAAGGGCTTCCCCGGTGGTGCCGGGGGCTGTAGGGATGCTGGCGCCAATCGACGTGCCCACCCGGATCACCTGAGAGCCCCATGTCAATGGAACCTCAATCGCTTGGCGCAACTGTTCGGCGCGCTCCATCAGTTGGTGCTGTGTCACTGACCCCAGGCAGACCAACAGAAATTCATCGCCACCGGTGCGGCACACCAGGTCATCGGGCCTGCAATTGGCCTGCAACGCTGCGGCCACATGACACAAGGCGGCATCTCCCACTGCATGTCCATGCGTATCATTGATGTCTTTGAATTTGTCGATATCAATCTGTAACATACCAATATTGCATGACTTAATAAGCGCGACAACCCTTTCGGATTGCAGGAACGCCGTCAGCCTTTTGCGGTTGGCCAGCCCCGTCAGATCGTCATGAAATGCCGCATGTTCCAGATCCACCCGAGCTTGATGCAATGTGGTTTGCGTGTTCACCTGTTCCGTCACATCGCGGCAGGTGACGATGATCTTCTTTTCATGATCAGGTGGTCCCATGTCGATCACGGCAAAGCTCTGCTGGTTCCAAAACCGGCTGCCATCACGGCGCAAATTCTCAGATACCTCAAGGTTTTCGAAAATTGAACGCTCCGGCTCATATTGAAAACGTGCAATTTGATCAGGTGATAGCCGGGCCTCAGGCGGAATCGCAAACTCAATGGGATTGCGCCCGCGCACTTCCTCCAATGTCCAGCCATACATATCTGCGCACGCTGGGTTCATCCATTCGATGCGTGCATGAATGTCCTGAACGACGACCCCGTCGCGCATCCGGCCCAATATCCTGCCAAACGCGAGATCAGGGGATTGATCGTCACTCAGGCAGGGGTCTTCCTGCTGCTGTGCTAGCGGTTTATCCGTCTTGCGTACCAATTTGCGGGTGCCTTGTGCGTGAAGCCTGGGTTTAGGTATGCGGTCAGGGCCTTAAAATAGAGTGGCCTTCCCCCTGCTATCTGTCTAAAAATCAGCTAAAATTTGCGAGGATCAACACCTATGCCGCATTATGAGTTTCCCAACATGCGGCCCGGGCAAACCGTGGGATTGCTGGGGGGGTCGTTTGACCCGCCTCATGCCGGGCATCTGCATATCAGCCGCGAGGCGCTCAAGCGGTTTAACCTTGATCAGCTGTGGTGGCTGGTCAGCCCCGGTAACCCCTTAAAGGCTCGCGGACCCGCGCCGATGCAGCGTCGTCTGCAGGCCGCCCGTGCCATGGTGGATCATCCGCGAATCGCCGTCAGTGATTTTGAAGCGCAGGCCGGCACGCGCTACACGGCTCAGACCATTGAGGCATTGCAAAACGCTGCCCCCAGGCTGAACTTTGTGTGGCTGATGGGGGCGGATAACCTGACGCAATTTCATCTATGGCAGGATTGGCAGCAGATCATGAACCGTGTGCCGGTGGGCATCTTGGCACGCCCCGGCAAGCGCACGCAGGCGCGCACCTCCAAAGCGGCGCGGATTTATGCGGATGCCCGCCTGCCGGGCCGGATGAGCCAACTCCTGCCACAGCGTCAGGCCCCGGCGTGGTGCTTCATTAACCTGCCGATGCGGACAATATCTTCAACCACGCTGCGTCAAAACGGCGCTTGGCCTGCACAGGTCAAAAAGTGAACGCCATATTGGCGAAAATCGGATTGTCAGTCGCGCAAAGCTGGAGTTAACTCAGTATTATGAAGACCCCATTTTCAAGACGCATATTTATCGCAAGCCTACTTTCTGGTACGGCCACAAACCTGTGGGCAGACGCCCCGAAATCCTCTTTGCGCCCGGTGGCACGCCCATCGGCCAAGGCAGCCAAAGCCACAGCCACAGCGAAACCACGCGCCA
>DFBW01000225.1:6737-13702 GCA_002366775.1 Roseovarius sp. UBA3070
CATCGCTTTAAGACCCGGTTGATTGCAGGGGCGGCGGTCAAAAACGGGGTGATCAAAGGGGATCTCTATCTGGCGGGCAGTGGTGATCCGACCTTAGACACTGATGCGCTGGCAGACCTTGCGCGCAAACTCAAAGCCGCTGGCGTGCGTGAAGTGCGCGGCAACCTGCGCCCTTATGGCGGTGCGCTGCCCTCGATCAGCGAAATTGACAGCTCCCAGCCTGATCATGTGGCCTATAATCCCTCGGTCTCTGGGTTGAACCTTAATTTCAACCGGGTGCATTTTGAATGGAAACGCACCGGCAACGGCTATACCACCACGATGGATGCGCGCTCGGGCAAGTATCGCCCCGAAGTGCGCGTGTCACGGATAAAAGTCGCCCCGCGTGAGGTGCCGGTATACACCTACAAAGACAAAGGCAGCTATGACGACTGGAGTGTGGCGCGCAAGGCGCTGGGCAAAGGCGGGTCGCGCTGGTTGCCAGTGCGCAAACCCGAGGCCTATGCCGCCGAAGTGTTCGCCACATTCGCCCGCTCACAGGGTATTGCGCTGAAACCCGGCAAACCAGTGAACAAACTGCCCAAAGGCGGGTCCGTTCTGGCGACGCATCAATCGGTGCAGCTGCGCGATATCCTGCGTGATATGTTGAAATATTCCAACAACATGACCGCCGAGGCCGTTGGCATGTCCGCCACCGCTGCCGCCAAAGGGCAGGGGGGGACGCTGCGCCGCTCAGCACAGGCCATGAGCCAGTGGGCCGACGCGGCATTGGGCATGAGTGGTGCAAAGTTTGTCGATCATTCGGGGTTGGGGTCGGCCTCGCGGGTCAGTGCCTCGGCGATGGTGCGGGCCCTGGCCAAGGTGCATCGCAATGGGGCGCTCAAGCCGATCCTGAAACCCATCGCGCTGCGCCATGAGAACGGCAAGGCCAACAAGGGCCACCCGATCAAAGTGAAGGCCAAGACCGGCACGCTGTATTTCGTCAGTTCGTTGGCGGGATACATGACTGCCCCTGACGGCACGGAGCTGGCCTTTGCGATCTTCGCCTCAAACGATACCAAGCGCGGCAAGATCAACCGCAAAACGGGCCAGCGCCCTGCCGGGTCAGGCACCTGGAACAAACGCGCCAAGAAATTGCAGCAAAAGCTGATTGAGCGCTGGGGCGCGGTTTACGGCAGCTAAGCGTGCTGTATCGCGCGTTCTGGGGGCGGTGTGGCGGCTATTTCAGGTGCAACAAAAACAGGCTGAACAATTCGGCCTGCGATGAAATCTGCAACTTGCTGTAGATATTGCGACGGTGGGATTTTACCGTTGGCAATGAAATCTACAGATTAAGCGAGATCGAATTGCTGGAATGCCCGATCAGGATCAATCAGGCCACAGTCAGCGCCTGAGGCGTGAGCGGCGCGTTGGTGAAGGGTGGTAGTGGCTCACGAAAACCCCGTATCCGGTGGATTGGTGCCCCCATTAACAAGCCCACAGCGAAGCGTAGCAAGGCCTGATTTAGCGGCCTCATCCCTTGGGATGATAGGGCAGCACCACGATTTAGCTGACACTGGCCACAGATACCCGACATGCAGGGCGATTTGCCAAGGGGCCAGACAGTTTTGGAATTTCCGGTATCAGAGGTTCGACCACAGCCGCGCCTTGCTGCCAAAAGCCAGCCAAAGCACGCTTGATTTTGAGGTCAAGACCGACGCATCCTTTGTCACCTGCACCAACAGGGCGAGTACTCCGCCGATTGGGTGATGCCTTGGAAACCTTGCAAAGCTGACCCGCCAACGGGACGAAGGAAACACAATGCTAAACACACCAGACATATACCCCGGTGACATCGGCAAGGCCCTTGTCACCTCAATCAGTACCAAGGCCCCCAACGCGCATGCCATCCGGCCCGGCTATGACCGGCCGGCCTATTTCCGCACGGTCGATCCGGGGCTTGAAGACATCGCCGTGGCCCATGGTATCCGGAAGCTATCGCAAGCTGCGGCGACAAGCGGTAAGGGCATTACATTATGAAAATCAAACCCTTCGGCGTCGAAATCTGGATGAACGAGTTTGAAAACCACTGTGAGTACAATTTGGCAGAAACCTGCGTCGCCTCCCTGACCATGGAGCAATTGCTGGAGCTATCGGGCAAAAGCGCCGACATTCTGGCCGACTTGTTGCCAATGAAGCTGACCTATGGTGCCATCCAGGGGTCGGACCGGCTGCGCGATGCGATCTGCACGCTGTATACCCGGCAAACCCGTGACAATATCGTCGTCACCCATGGCGCCATCGGGGCCAACGCTTTGGTGCATGAAACGCTGGTGGAACCGGGCGATCATGTGATCTCTGTGCGGCCCACCTATCAGCAGCATTATTCCATCCCCGAAAGCTATGGCGCGCGGGTTGATATCTTGCATCTGCGCCCTGAAAACGGCTTTCTGCCGGACCTGAGCGAATTTGCCAGCCTGATCCGGCCTGAAACCAAGCTGATTGCCATTAACAACCCCAACAACCCGACGGGCGCGTTGATGGATGCCGGGTATCTGCACCAGTTCATCGACATTGCCCGTCAAAGCCAGGCCTATATCCTGTGTGACGAAGTCTACCGTGGTACTGCTCAGACGGGTGATGGGTTTTCGCCAGCCATTGCAGACCTGTATGAACGCGGCATCAGTGTGGCGGGCATGTCCAAGACCTTCTCTCTGGCCGGTCTGCGCCTGGGTTGGATTGCCGCCGCACCCGAGGTGATGGAGGCCGTATCCATCCACCGTGATTACAACACCATCAGCGTTGGCATGCTGGACGATTATTTTGCGGCCCTCGCGCTGGAAAGCAAAACCCGTATTCTGGCGCGCAGCCATGCGATCACCCGCCAGAACCTGCAAATTCTGGATGATTGGGTGCAGGCCGAACCCTCAATCTCCTACATCAAACCCAAGGCCGGTACGACCGCCCTGGTGAAATATGATTTTGACATGACATCGCGTGACTTCTGCATTGGCCTGTTGCGTGATACCGGGGTGATGTTCACGCCCGGCTCGGTTTTGCATATGGAAGGCTGGCTGCGGATCGGATACGCCAACCATCCTGATATTCTGAAAACTGGTCTGCAAAAAGTGAGCGGATATCTGGCGGCCCTGCGTGACAAAGGCGTGCCCGCCGCAACACCACCCGAAAGGACCCCCACATGACAGACGCCGTAAGCCAATCCGCCGCCCGCTCCGCGCGGGCGCTTCGCAGAATCAAGGATATGATTTACCGCACGCCTTTGCTGCCCTCGCGGGCCTTGGGCGATGAAACGGGGTGTGATCTTCGTTTCAAGGCTGAGAACTTCCAAATCACCGGCTCATTCAAAATCCGGGGCGCGTCCTCCAAGATGACCATGCTTGAGCCGGGCCAAAAGCTGATCACGGCATCTTCGGGCAATCACGGCATTGCCAGCTCTCGTGCGGCATCACTGAGCAATCAACACCTGAGCGTGGTCCTGCCCGAAACCGTGGCCAAGACCAAACTGGCCAAAATTCGCACCTACGCAGTGGACGTCATTTTGCACGGCACTGACCCCGGCAAAGCCGAAGCTCACGCCCAATTCCTCGCGGCATCGGGTGAATACAGCTATGTTTCGCCCTACAATGATCTGGATGTGATCGCCGGTCAGGGCACCATTGGGATCGAGTTGCTGGATCAGGCGGATCAGATCGACAACGTCTTTGTCGCCATGGGTGGCGGCGGGTTGATCAGCGGTGTTGGCTCTGTGTTGAAAAGCTTTGGCACAAACACCCGTATTTTCGGGGTGGCTGCCAAAAACTCAGCCGCATTGGCGGCCTCAATGCAGGCCGGTCAAGTGGTGGAAACCGAACATTTGGAAACCTTGGCTGACGGCGTGGCGGGCGCTGTCGATGAAGGCAGTGTGACGTTGCCCCTGGCGATGAGCGTCGTGGATGAGGTGGTGGTCTGCGATGAGGCAGAAATTGTCTCAGCGTTGCGACGCCTCGCTCTGGATGAAAACATGCTGGTCGAAGGCGCCGCTGCCCTCGCTCTGGCCGGTTTCATGCAGATATCCGACCAGCTGCGCGGGCAAACAAGCATCATCCTGCTGTGCGGCGGCAACTTTGACACGGACAAGGTCATTTCATTGATCCACAGCTAAGCATTGGATGTCTTGAAACCTCCAGTCGCATCCTGCTTACGCCATTCACCTTCGGCTTTCTAAAGCCGAGGGCGCTCTTAGAGTGAGCCATCTCTGCAAATTCTTTGAAAAGATATGGAGGCGAGTACCGGAATCGAACCGGTGTACACGGATTTGCAATCCGCTGCGTAACCACTCCGCCAACTCGCCTCATCAAAGTGGTTTGCTCCGATTATCTGATCACTGTGACCCGTGCAAGCCCTCGTTCTTCACATCACCCGCAGGTTTTCGCCGACCTCAGCCATTGTCGCCCCTGAGATTCTGTGTCAAACATCCCTGTAGGATTCTGAACACAAGAGTTTAGCCCATGACAGACTATGCCACACGCCGCACAATGATGGTTGATACGCAGATCCGGCCTTCGGATGTGACCAAATTCCCCATCATAGATGCCATGCTTTCCGTCAAGCGCGAGGCCTTTGTGCCGCGCAAGCTGCGCGAGGCGGCCTATATGGGTGAGAACCTTGATCTGGGTGGCAGCCGCACCATTCTGGAGCCACGCACATTGGCCAAAGCATTGGATGCGCTGGACATTCAAGGCGATGAGTTGGTGCTCGATATTGGCTGTGCACTGGGCTATTCAACCGCCGTTATGGCGCGTATGGCCGAATTGGTTGTTGCCGTCGAAGAAGACGAAGGCATGTCGCAAGAAGCACAGACCTTGTTGCTGGACAACGGTGCAGATAACGCCGTGGTGCATCACGGCCCGCTGACCGAAGGGGCGCCCGAACATGGCCCCTATGATGTGATCATGGTGCAGGGCGCGGTTGAACATCTGCCCCAGACCCTGATTGATCAGATCAAGGACGGCGGGCGCATAGCGTGCCTCTTCATGGAAGGGGCGCTGGGGGTGGTGCGCATTGGATATAAGATAGATGGCGACGTAACATGGCGGTTTTCCTTCAATGCTGGTGCACCCGTGTTACCTGGTTTTGAAAAACACGCTGCATTCAAGTTGTAATGAGGGCTCATCTTGTTGGGTAACAGATCACATATGACAATTGGACTTCGCACGCTCATGGTGAGTGTGGCCGCAGTGATGTGGCTGGGGGTTGCACCTCAGGCCAGGGCGGAAACTTTGGCTGACGCATTGGTTGACGCTTACAATCATTCGGGCCTGCTGGATCAGAACCGCGCCGTGTTGCGCGCCGCAGATGAGGACGTGGCGACCGCCGTGTCGGCGCTGCGTCCGGTTTTGAACTGGTCTGCTGACATCACCCGAACGTTTGGGCGCACCAATACTTCGCTTGGCACATTGGGCATTCAGCAAACCGATGTGAACCTAGGGATATCCGCCAGCCTTCTGCTGTATGATTTTGGCCGCAGCAATTTTCAGATTGATGCCGCCAAGGAAACAGTGCTGGCCACCCGTGACGCACTGGTCAGCGTTGAGCAACAGGTGCTGCTGCGCGCTGTGCAGGCCTATATGAATGTACGGCGCAATAGCCAGTTTGTCTCGCTGCGCGAAAACAACTTGCGTCTGATCCGTCAGGAATTACGCGCGGCCAAAGACCGTTTTGAAGTGGGCGAAGTGACCCGCACAGATGTGGCCTTGGCCGAGGCCCGCCTGGCCGCTGCCCGCAGTGGTCTGGCGTTTGCTCAAGGCGATTTATTGCAGTCGGTCGAAGAATTTCGCGCAGCCGTGGGCCGCAAGCCTGCCAACCTCAAGGCGCCGCGCCGCGCGCCAAAACTGTCGGGAAATGTGGATGCCGCTAAATCAGTGGCCGTGCGCAAACACCCTGATATGCATAAGGCGCAGCGCGATATTTCTGCCGCAGAGCTGAATATGAAAGCCGCCAATGCGGCGAAAAAACCCACCGTCAGCCTAGTCGGGAAACTGGCCGCAGGCGAAGAAGTTTACGGCGATGATTTCAGCCGCACGGGCAGCGTTGGGGTGCAGGTCACCGGGCCGATTTATCAAGGTGGCGCGCTGACTGCGACCAAACGCAAGGCGCAGGCCCAGCGTGATGGATTGCGCGCGCGTTTGCATATCGTGCGTAATCAGGTGATGCAGGATGTGGGCAATGCCTATGCCCGTTTGCGGGCAGCGCGGTCGGGTGTCACCTCCAGCCAACAACAGGTACGCGCCTCTCGCGTGGCCTTCCGCGGTGTACGAGAAGAGGCCAAACTTGGCGCGCGCACAACATTGGATGTGCTGGATGCCGAACAGGATTTGCTGGATGCCGAAGCCAATCTGATTTCAGCCGAAGCGGACGTATTTATCGCAGCCTATGCGGTGCTGTCCGCCATGGGTGAGTTGACTGCAAAAGACCTCAAGCTGAACGTGCAGACCTATGACCCGGCCGCTTATTATAACCTGGTCAAAGACGCCCCCATTGAAGGCAGCAAACAGGGCAAGCAACTGGACCGCGTTTTGAAGGCTCTGGGCAAAGAATAACCGCATATGGGCGCGCACGTTACCTTGGCTGTGTTTCGTGGCCGCGCAGATTGATTGACCAAATCCAGCGGCCCTCAGATTAAACCTAAAACCCCGTCTACCCCATTGTGTGATACCGCACCCATGGGTAGACTGCGTATCAGGCAAGAATGGTAAGCAGTTATGTCAGACCCAGTGACCAACGTGGAAATAGAAGACGTGCTTTCGTCGATCCGTCGCCTTGTTTCGACAGATGACAGGGCCGATGCGCAGCCTCAGATTGCGGCTGAACCTGTGCCGGAAAAACTGGTTTTGACCCCAGCATTGCGTGTCACCACAGCTGAAAAACCTGCGGAAATTGCTGGCGCCATTGCGGATGAAGAAAGCAGCGAAACCAGCGTAGAAGAC
>DFBW01000234.1:0-1367 GCA_002366775.1 Roseovarius sp. UBA3070
GCATTGGCAATTGTCGATTTCCCCGAGCCCGAAAAGCCGGTGAAAAACACAGTGAAACCCTGACTGGAGCGCGGTGGACGGGTGCGGCGCAGCTCGGTCACCACTTCGGGAAATGAGAACCATTCCGGAATTTCCAGCCCCTCGGCCAGACGGCGACGCAGCTCAGTGCCCGAGATATTCAGGATCGTCACGTTGTCTTTGTCGGCAATCTCGTCGTTCGGCTCGTATTGGGCGCGTTCCTGCACATAGACCATGTGCTTGAAATCCACCATTTCACAGCCGATGTCAGCCTGATTTTCGCGGTACAAATCCTGCGCATCGTAAGGTCCGTAAAAGTCTTCGCCAGCAGAGTTCTTGCCAGGGCCGGCATGATCACGCCCAACGATGAAATGGGTGCAGCCATGGTTGGCGCGGATCAGCCCATGCCACACCGCCTCGCGGGGGCCGGCCATGCGCATCGCCAGGTTCAGCAGGCTCATCGTGGTCGTGGAGCCTGGATATTTGTCCAGCACCGCCTCGTAACAGCGCACACGGGTAAAGTGATCCACATCGCCCGGCTTGGTCATGCCCACGACAGGGTGGATCAGCAGGTTTGCTTCTACTTCACGCGCAGCGCGGAAGGTCAGTTCCTGATGCGCGCGGTGCAGTGGATTGCGGGTTTGAAAGGCCACAACCTTGCGCCAGCCCAGCTTGCGGAAATAGGCGCGCAGCTCGTTTGGGGTGTCGCGCCGGGCGCGGAAATCATAGTGCATAGGCTGCTGGATACCCACCACCGGGCCACCCAGATAAATCTTGCCCGCAGTATTATGCAGATAGTTCACCGCCGGATGCGCATCATCATCGGCCCCGAACACTTTCTCGGCCTCACGCGCTTTGTTGGGCGTCCAGCGATCGGTGACAGTCATCGTCGCCAGGATCACACCCTCCTGATCACGCAGGGCAATGTCCTGGCCCAACTCGATCTCATCGGCAAAAGCCTCGGACACATCCAGCGTGATGGGCATCGGCCAAAGCGTCCCATCGCTCAGACGCATATCATCCACAACACCGTTGTAGTCGGCCTCGGACAGGAACCCTTTGAGCGGGTTGAACCCACCATTCATCAACAGTTCAAGATCACAAATCTGGCGCGGTGACAGATCATGGCTGATCAGATCAGCAGCGTCGGCTTTCAGTTTTTGCGCACTCTCGTGTGACACATAAAGTTCGGGGATGGGGGCAAGGTTATTCTGCACTAGTCTGGTCCTATGTTTGAGGGGGGCAAGTCCGCTCGTCGTGCCGGTCAACTCGGCATGAAGAGCATCGTATTCGTCGAATTTTCGGGCGAGAAACTGGTCGGTGAGGCGCATTTTTTCGGCCGCACCGCG
>DFBW01000234.1:1398-2246 GCA_002366775.1 Roseovarius sp. UBA3070
CTGATCTTGACCAAACCAGCATTGGCCGAACGACGCAAAAGCGCGTTCAAACGGCCCAGCGAAATCCCGATCGCTTCGGCTGTTACGCGTTGTGACGCATCCGGCGCCAGATCCAACTGGCGCAGCAGGCGGAAGACCTGATCATCTTCCTGCAAGTTCAATTTTGTCTCAGACACGGTCATCTGTCACGGGCTCAAAGTGTGTTCACGCGTGAACACATGCCACATCAAGCGCGCTCTGGAAAGAGCAAACCACGCCAAACGCACCCAAGGGCACAACTGTTGCCCTCAGATCACGCTTCGCTAAACTTTAATGCAATATCAGTCGTCTTGCTCGGCCAGATACCTTTCAGCATCCAGCGCCGCCATGCAGCCCATTCCGGCGCTGGTCACGGCCTGACGATAGGTGTGATCCGTCAAATCGCCCGCGGCAAACAGGCCGGGGATAGACGTGCGTGTGCTGCCCGCCTCAACCTGCACATATTCACCGTGGTGCATTTCAACCTTGCCTTTGACCAACTCATTGGCAGGCGCATGGCCGATGGCGATAAACACGCCTTTGCAGTCAATTTCCTGCGTCTCGCCGGTTTTGGTGTGTTTCACCCGGACACCGGTCACGCCCTTGGGGTTGTCATCGCCCAGAACTTCTTCCAACTCGTGAAACCACAACGGTTCAATCTTGGGGTGCTTCAACAGGCGGTTTTGCAGGATCTTCTCGGCACGCAATTCATCGCGCCGGTGGATCAACGTTACCTTTGATGCGAAATTCGTCAAAAACAGCGCCTCTTCCACCGCCGTGTTGCCGCCGCCGATCACTACAATCTCGGCTCCGCGATAAAAGAACCCATC
>DFBW01000234.1:2336-4602 GCA_002366775.1 Roseovarius sp. UBA3070
ACCTCGGTGGTGGTGGTCAGCTGCCCACCCGGCTCAATCCCTTGCACCAAAACAGGTTCCAGCATTGCACGGCTGGCATAAACTCCGGCTGTATAGCCGGCAGGGCCCGATCCGATGATCAGAACGTGTGAGTGACGGGTCTCGGCCATGGGGCGCCCTTTCCTGATGGAGCATGAGTTCCCGGCAGATATAGCGAGGCCGACCGCAGCTTAAAACCCCTCGCGGTTCGGTGAAGGGGTTGGGGGGCAAGAATTATAGTTGTGAAATGATCTTGCGCTCAGGCGAAACTTTATTGCGCAAGTTGGCCGTTCTGCTATAACAACCGCGAATTTCAATGGAGTAAACACGCATGGCCACATCTCGTCTGGATGAGATAGATCGCAAGATATTGGCCGAATTGCAGGCCGATGGCCGTATGACCAATGTGGAGCTGGCAAAACGCGTGGGAATTTCTGCCCCACCTTGCCTGCGTCGTGTGCGTACTTTGGAAGAAGCCGGTTACATCCGGGGCTATCACGCCGATGTAGACCCGCGCAAATTGGGCTTCGAAGTGCAGGTGTTTGCCATGGTCGGCCTGCAAAGCCAGGCCGAGGTTGATTTGTCAGCGTTCGAAGAGCGGTGCAACGGTTGGCCGCTGGTACGCGAGTGTCATATGCTGAATGGCGAGGTTGATTTCGTCCTGAAATGCGTGGCCCCTGATTTGTCGACGTTTCAGACCTTTTTGACCGAAGACCTGACCGCCGCTGACAACGTGGTCAGCGTGAAAACTTCGCTGGTTATCCGTGGCGCCAAGGACGAACCGGGCGTCCCGTTTGAGGTTCTTGAAGAACGCCTCAGCCGGAACGCCTGAATTACCCGACTACGCCGGGATGGAAGAGACCCGAGAACGGCGCTTAGGCCACTTCCAGTCCATTCGGAGCAACCAACGGTTTGCGCTGACAGCACAGTCGTCCAAAATCCGCTGGCTCATAAATATGCGGGAACAGTGACAAAAACAGTGACAGCATGTTTTGCCCCATATTGCGCTGGAAATTCTCACCGGGATGGAAGGTTTCCATATCCAGACCATTGGCCTGAATCGTAGAGTGACGCGGCAGGCACAGGTGATACACATCCACCGGGCTGGGCGGCACGATGTCGATGACGCTCATCCCATCCGACAGTTGGTTGACCGGCACCAATACTGGCTCTTGCTCGGACAACACAGCGCCCGCTTTCAGCAACCGTGCACCGGGGCCGACCATCAGATCACGTTCAGGGCGGGTAAAGCCAAAGCTGTTGGACATGATCCGCGTCATCCGCGCGTCATGTGCGGTGGTTTCGGCAAATTTGGGTACAATTTTCATTGATCCCACCCACAACAGACGTTGCGAGCCATGATCACGGGTGATCAGTTTCATGCCCGGCTCAAGATCCTCTACCGCGATAGGACCGCGTGTTGTGGTGATCAAGCTGCCATGAGCAAAGGCAGAAAAAGCCGCTTCAAACATCGGCACAGCCGGGCCGATATGCTCGGCGCGGCGCACAGATCCGTCAGGTTGGAGAGAGGCAACCCCGAATTTGCGCATGGCCACCGAAGGCCGCTTGGGCTGAGGTTTTGCCTCATTCCCAAGCGATCCTCGGCGAGACCTGAGTTGGAGATCATAGTCGCCCGAAACGCGGGGCAAGGAGGGTACAGACATGGTGCGTCACCTTAATTTAAGGATCGTCACATCTTCGTCGGCCCCCACCGACAACGACAGAAGGACTGTCGATTACTTCACAAGATGCCTCACCATGAACAATCGGAAATGTATTGGTCAAATTGTCGGGCTTTGTGTTCTGGGATTGTGAATAACCTTGAGCATTCGCCCGGATTGTTTCCAGATCATGATCAAGGCCGCCACATTTGCCATTTCTGCGCCCCGAATCAGAACGGGAAATCAGAAAGAAGACTCAAAACGGGCCGCTCGGTTAAAGAACGGCCCGTTTTGAACTCGGGAAACGAAAACTCGTTAAAATTTCGCTTGAGCTAGTCGCGCTTAGGCAGTTCTGCGCTGTGCCTGTTTTTCAACCGGGCCACATCTTGTGCAGCGCACGCAACGCTGGAATGGCATCGCCGGGATATCCTGCTTGCTGGCTTCGATCACTGATTTCATCCAACGCTTTTTCATCTGCCTCATCCTCGATTGTTTTGTCCGGGGGACCGGGTTTGTTATGGGTCCAACATGACGGGGGTTTGAGGCCGAGTTTAGGCTGCAAAATGTAAAAATATGTTTTTCATCAA
>DFBW01000234.1:4710-5511 GCA_002366775.1 Roseovarius sp. UBA3070
CCGAAATCAACCGGCCATAGTCAGCCTCGCCTGAATGTGTTGCCCGGCGGTACGAAAAAAACCGCGTGTTGTCCGCGTATGTGCAATGGCGGGTCCATTCTGCTTGCCCCACACCCGCAAGGCGCAACCGGTGCAACCCATAGCCCGGCAGGTCAAACAAATAGCGCCCACCTTCACCATTGATGAAAAACCGCGCGTTGTGATCGTCCTGCTCCAGAAAGCTGTCAAGAAACTCAGGCCCGACCTCATAGTTGGCCTGACTGATGGATGGCCCGATCACAGCGTGAATATCCGCGGCGTGGGCGCCAAGCGCCTGCATCGCCTCGATTGTCGCCTCAAGCACACCGTCCACAGCGCCGCGCCATCCGGCATGGGCCGCGCCCACAACACCCGCCTTGGCATCGCCAAACAACACAGGCTGACAATCAGCGGTCAGTATCGCCAGCGCCACACCGGGGGTTGCCGAAACCATCGCATCGGCCTTGGGCCGCTCAGCCATCGGCCCGCTGACCTCAACAACAGTCGCCGAATGCACCTGATGCACACTGACCAGATTTTCCGGCTCAAGCTGCATCGCTTTGGCCACTCGGGCACGGTTGATCTTGACCACCTCGGAAATATCCGAAGACCCCTGCCCACAGTTCAGCCCCGAGAACACACCTGATGATGCGCCGCCCTTGCGGGTGAAAAACCCATGCCGGGCGGGCAGAAGACTGTCAGAGGTCAGAATTTCCAGGGTCATGGCTCCAGTCCTGGCGGCGCTATGCCGCCCTGCGGATAAAGTCCGAGTACTTTGAACAG
>DFBW01000226.1:0-707 GCA_002366775.1 Roseovarius sp. UBA3070
CACCTCGCCGGATTTTAGCGTCACATTTTCAATGGCATCCCCCGCTACGGAACGTGTCATGCCAACCACTTCATTGCTGATATATTCCACACCTCCTTCGCGGGCTTGACGCCGCATCCAGTCAAACACGGCGCTGCCATCCCAATAGCCTTCGTCGATTGTGTTGATTGACCCCAGAACGATGTCATCCAGCGCATAGAACGGATAGCGTTTTGCGATCTCGTCGCGGGTCAGCAATTCAGTTGCCGCCCCGGCTGCGCGCTGCACTTTCTGGTTCTCGCGCAGAACATTGGCAAAATCCTCGTTATCGGCCAGATACATGTACCCAAACGAATGGATGCCCAATTCGGGCACCCGCGTATCACCGCCCATATAGCTGCGCAGGTTCTTCACAAAATCCGCTGCGAATTGCGAAATGCGCACGTTCAACCCGTCAGAAAACTGCTGTCGCATGCAGCTGTTGGTATGCGCGGTTGAACATGCCTGATACGTCACGTCGCGTTCCACCACCAAAACGCGGCCATCAAAATCAGGGTCCTGGGACAAAAACCATGCGGTGCTGGATCCCATGATGGCCCCACCCACAATCACAATGTCATAGCCGGAATGCTGCGGGGCTTGCGTGGCGCTCATTCAAGGAGCCTTTCATTTTGAATGCGTTGTTCTCAGGCCCCGAAAATATGGCCGATAAAGCCACCGTAGACAGC
>DFBW01000226.1:836-3243 GCA_002366775.1 Roseovarius sp. UBA3070
GTTGGCACTTGCGCAGACTATCAGGGGCGCGAGGTCATTGATGTTACGGGTAAAATATTGGTGCCCGGCTTTATTGACACCCATCTGCATATCGAAAGCTCCTGTGTGACACCGTTTGAGTTTGACCGCTGTGTTTGCCCGCGCGGCGTGACCACCGCCATTTGTGATCCCCATGAGATTGCCAATGTGGCAGGCATCAAGGGCATCGAGTACTTCCTTCAGGCCAGCGCCCACACACTGATGGATATCAAGGTGCAACTATCCTCTTGCGTGCCCTCCACCACCATGGAAACCGCCGGTGCACAGTTAGAGGCCAAAGACCTGACACCCTACATGGATCATCCTGCGGTGATAGGGTTGGCCGAGTTCATGAATTACCCCGGTGTGATCCACAAAGACCCAAGCGCCATGGCCAAGCTTGAGGCCTTCCGGGGGCGCCATATCGACGGGCATGCGCCTTTGGTGCGTGGGCTTGACCTGAACGCCTATATCGCGGCCGGTATTGGCACCGAGCATGAAGCCACCACCGCCGAGGAAGCCCTGGAAAAGCTGCAAAAGGGGATGCGTGTTTTGATCCGCGAAGGGTCAGTCTCAAAAGATCTGCAAGCATTATTGCCCCTGATTACGGAACGCAATTCACCCTATATCTGCTTTTGCACTGATGATCGCAATCCGCTGGATATCGCCGAACATGGCCATCTGGATTACATGATACGCACCGCAATAGCAGGCGGAGCCGAGCCATTGGCCACCTACCGCGCCGCCAGCCTTTCGGCGGCCGAGGCGTTTGGCCTGAAGGATCGCGGATTGATCGCACCGGGCAAGCGGGCCGATATTGTGGTGCTTGATGATCTGGCCATGTGCCGCGCCGAATTGGTGATGTGCAAAGGGCGTGTGGCAGATGCCGCTGCCTTTGCCGCGCGGCAGGACATTGCACCGGTGGCGCTAAAGTCAGTGAAAGCACCTGCGATTACGGCAGGTTCATTTCGCACGGCAGGCAACCGGGCACAGACACCGGTGATCGGCATCATCCAAGGCAAGATCATCACCCAACACCTGACCGAAGACATCCTGCCACAAGATGGCGACAAACGCCCTGACATCACCCGCGATCTGGTGAAAATCGCCGTGATCGAGCGGCACGGCAAGAACGGCAATATCGCCACCGGCTTTGTGCGTGGCTTTGGGTTGCAGGGCGGGGCTATTGCCTCGACTGTGTGCCATGACCATCACAATATTGCCTGCGTCGGCGTGGATTACGATGACATGGCACTGGCCGCAAACCGGCTAAAGGACATTGATGGCGGGTTTGTGGTGACCCATCAGGGCCGCGTTCTGGCCGAGCTGGCCTTGCCCCTCGCCGGACTGATGAGCCTGAAACCCTTTGAAGATGTTCAGGCTGATCTCGTGGCCTTGCGGCGCGCAGCACATGGGCTGGGCGTGACCCTGGAGGAGCCGTTCCTGCAACTGGCCTTCCTGGCTTTGCCTGTTATCCCGCATCTGAAAATTACCGATCATGGCCTGGTGGACGTGGACAGGTTTGAGGTGATTGGGTAGCCTGCGTTCCGGGCGTTTCCCCTCAGGGTACTGAAAACGGTGCCAGGCTTTCGGAAAACTGCCTCAGGAAATCCAGAACAAGGGGGGAATTGCTGCCGCTGATTGGGCGCAGCAAGGACAAGCGGTGCGTGATCTGCGGCACAAATGGGCGTATCTCGATGCCACGATCACGGTATTGCTCGGCATCCAGCGCGCTGACAATCGACACACCTTGGCCTTCACTGACGATGGTGCAGGCGGTGGTGAACTGACGGACCTCGATCCAAGTGCTCAGTTTTTCGTGGCGATCAGCAAAGGCCTTTTCCAAATGCTGGAAAAACGGGCTGTCGCGGCGCGAATGAATCAGTTTTTCCCCGCGTAAATCCGATGGGGTGATCACTGCCTTGTCAGCCAGATGGTGCCCTTTGGGCATGATGCACACAGTGCGGATGGTGACATCTGCGCTGTCTGTGGCGGGGTGGCCGCCAAACCCGTCGGTAATACCACAATCATACTGCTGCCCGATGATCCACTCCAGAATGCGCTCGGGGCGGTCAGGCTCCAGTGTCACCGTGACTTGCGGCCGGCCTTTCAGAAATTCGGTCAGGATCTTGGGCAAATGGCTGGTGGCGAAGCCGGGCAAACACGCAATGCGCAAATGTCCGGCAGCGCGCTTTTTCAGATTGTGCCGCAAATCCTCAAGGTGGTTGAGGCTCTCGAAAACGCGGGTGGTTTCGGCCAGCATATACTCTGCTTCCGCTGTGGGAATCAGGCTGCCTGCCTCGCGTCGGAACAGGGGGAAGTCGACTGATTTTGAGAAGTCCGCCAACAATCTGCTGGCTGCGGGTTGCGATATACCCAGCTCAACCGC
>DFBW01000256.1:0-7570 GCA_002366775.1 Roseovarius sp. UBA3070
GCGGTGGTCGCCTCGGGTGCGGGTCTGGGGTTCGTGTCCGAGGCTGAATTTGGCCGCGATGCCAGATTGCGCAAAGTACCGATCACGGACCTGGATATTTCAATGACAGAAACTCTGGTCCATCTGAGCACACGATCAGACGTGCCGGTCATCCGCGCCTTCTTGCGCAGCGTCGAAAACATCTGATCGCGCCCGATCAAAAGAATATTACCGCATAAATTCACACATAACCCCTCAAACCGCTTGATAAGCATGCCGAATCTGTATTTGCTGCGCTTAAGCATTCCGGGGAGAAGCGCTTGCCCGACCGGCAAAACATATTGTTCGTGATTATTGATCAGCTTCGGGCCGATTGCCTGACAGGTGCGTTATCAGATCATGTGAACCTGCCAAACCTGCAAGCCCTGCGGCAGGAGGCCGTGACATTTGCCAACCACCATTCGGTTTGCAATCCGTGCGGCCCTGCGCGTGCGTCCATCCTGACGGCGCAATATGCGATGAACCACCGATCAACCCGCAATGGCACGCCGCTCACCCATGACACGCCAAATCTGGCCACCCAGTTGCGCAGCGCCGGCTATCTGCCCCTGCTTTATGGCTATAATGACTGCACCCGTGATCCCCGCGGGCTGGATCCGGCAGACCCGCAGCTGACCTCATACGAAGAAGTGATGCCCGGCTTTCATGAAGTGGTTGAAATGCGGCTGGAAACCTCCCTGCCCTGGCGCAGCGATCTGGCGGCCAAAGGGTATGACGTGTCGGATTACCCGGATGTGTACCGGGCGCGGGGGGATGATGTGACCGCCCCGGCATTATACAGCGCCGAGGACAGCGACACCGCTTTTCTGACCAACGCCATGCTCAGGGATTTGTCTCAGCGCGATCCCGGATGGTGTGCCCATATCACCTATATCCGCCCGCATCCGCCGCTGGTGGCGCCAGCGCCCTACAACACGATGTATGATCCTCAGGCGCTTCCGCCACCACATACAAACGGCAGCCGGGAAGATGCGCAGTCTGAGCATCCGTTCCACGATGTATCGCTGGAGTATCGCAAGGCGGCAGACTTCGTGGTTGGCTTTCCTGATCTTGAGGACACGCCAGAAAACATCGCCAAGCTGCGCGCCATCTATCTGGGGTTGGCCACCGAGGTCGACCACCATATCGGGCGGATCATTCAGTACCTGAAGGACAGCGGCCAATATGACGACACGTTGATCGTTGTCACCGCCGATCACGGCGAAATGCTGGGCGATCACCACGCCTGGGGCAAGATGAGCTATCACGCTGCGGCCAATCATGTACCGTTGATTATCCGTGACCCCTCAACCCCGGCGCAGCATGGGCTGAGGGTGGATCAACCCACCGAATCTATTGACGTAACGCCAACCATTCTGGACCTTTGCGGGGCGGCGATTCCGGACACGATGGATGGCCAAAGCCTGCGCGAATTTCTGGAAACAGGTGCGGCTGAGGACTGGCGCGATCACATTTTTTGCGAATTGGATTTTGGCGATCCAATTGAGCCAACTCTGTTTCAGCAGAGGCTGGGGATGAGCTGTGACAAGGCCAACCTGGCCATATTGCGCAGGGGCTCACACACGCTGGTGCACTTCAACGGAGGCTTGCCCGCCCTGCTGCTGGAAACATCACCATCCGGCGCCACGCAGGATCTAGCCGCGCAACCTGGGGCTGAAAAAGCAATTCTTGAGTTGTCACAGGCAATGTTAGACCACAGAATGACCTTTGCTGACGGCCGGTTTGCCCATACGATGGTTACCAGTCAGGGCGTTAAAACCACGCCACGGCACCAAAATTTGCCGGACCGCCCTTCGCGGCTGGCCAAGGTATTATGACGCACCCGGATGTCATGTATCAGTTACAAATTCCGGGCACATGTAGGGCTTCGATGCGGGGGTACGCCTCTGTCAGTCAAGCCCGAGGCAGTCACAGGGAGACGCTCAGCCTAGACAGCGTTAGGCGCGAAACGGCAAGTTCTGGATTATAATGATCGGGAAGCTCGCTCTATCGTGGAAATTCATCTGTTGCCTATGGTCAGGCACAGACAAACTGATGGGAAACGGACCCCGCAAAGCTGAAGTCCGACAACAGGAGAGAAAATGAAAAAGTATCTATTAAGTGGCGTAGCGCTTCTGGCCCTTCCGGCAGCAGCCTATGCCAATTGCCCCGCCATCAGCGTTGCTGATATGGGCGGTGTTGCTGGTGGGGCCTACCCACAGCAGTATGATCTGGGCGAATTTCAGGAAGCAGCCGACTGCACCATGGAATTTTCCGAGCACCCCGAGATTGCCAAACTGAACGGCATGATTGTCGGCAATGGCGATCTGGGCGGCGTGGCTGATCGTTTGCCATCCGAGCCTCTGGTGGTGGTGCCTTATGAAAGCGCCGGTAAATACGGCGGCACTCTGGACGTTCTGTCAAACGCGACCGAAGCGGGCACATCCGACTTCTTGTCGGTGCGTCACGTCAACCTCGTGCGTTACTCGGATGACCTGCAAACCATCGTGCCAAACGTTGCGAAGTCCTGGGAATGGAATGATGATTTCACCCAACTGACGTTCACTCTGCGTGCCGGTCACAAATGGTCGGATGGTGCGCCATTCACCAGTGCCGATGTGGCGTTCTGGTACAACAACCTGATGATGGACACGAATATCTTTGAAAAGCCCAAAGATTACGCGACCGTTGCAGGCCAGCCGATGACGTTGGAAACACCTGATGACGTCACTGTCATCTTCAACCTGCCTGCCCCCAAGCCGGGCTTGCTGGCGCATTTCGCCACTCACTTTGCCCAAGGCTTCCAGCCCAAGCATTTCCTGGGCCAGTTCCACCCCGAGGTGAATGCCGATGCGGATGCGTATGCACAGTCGTTGGGTTTTGAAAACGGTTATGATGCGATCAAGGCCTATTGGGGCAACTCGGACTGGACGGACACGCCCTCACCGATGCTCAGCAAGCCTGATCTGGTTGGCGGCCTGCCCAAGGCAACCCACCCGACGCTGGAAAGCCACATCTATGTGACTGACACCACCGAGGGTCGTCACCTGGTGGCGAACCCCTACTTCCACCAGGTTGATACAACCGGCCAGCAGCTGCCTTATATCGGCGAGCAGGACGAAGTGTATATCAACGACAATGAGGTGCGTATCCTCAAGCTGGTCAACTCCGAAGTGGACTATAAGTCGCAGTCACTGCAATTGGCGTCCGCGCCGCTGCTGCTGGAAAACCAGGAAAAGGGCAACTACACCGTTGATCTGAAACCTGAAATCACCATGGGTGTGTTTGGCTTTAACGTCACCCACGAAGACGAAGCCAAGCGCGCCGTCTTTGGCGATGTGACGTTCCGCGAAGCGATGTCTCTGGCGATCAACCGCGCCGAGCTGAACGAAGTCGGCTTCTTTGGTCAGGGTGTTGGCAAACAGTATGTTGGCTTCTCGCCGCTGCCTGAATTTGCTGATCCCGCCATGGAAAGCTACATGGCTGAGTTCGACAAAGCCGGCGCTATGGCCCGTCTTGACGAACTGGGCATGGCCGACACCGATGGCGATGGCATGCGCGAGTTGCCCAACGGCGACAAGCTGGTGCTGAACCTGAACTACTCGACCCAAGGTATTGCCGGTCAGACCGTTGAACTGGTCAGCCAGTATTGGGCCGATGTGGGCATCCAATCCACCGTGAAAGAGGTGACACCGGACGAATATCGCTCGGCACAATCCTCCAACAAGCTGGACGTTGCCATGTGGCGCAAAGGTCAGCCCGTTGCCATCGTACTTGGCAACAACGAACTGTGGGTGCCTCCGTTTGAAAACTACTTTGGTAACCGCAACGGTATGCTGTGGGCCGAATGGGTTGATAGCGATGGCGCAGCAGGTGTTGAGCCACCAGAAGACGTGAAGCAGCTGATTGCTGACATCAACGCCTTCCAATCGGCTGATCAGTCCGGTGCAGAATATGCCGAACTGGGGGCTCGTATGGTCGACACCATGACCAAGAACCTGTTCTTCATTGGTACGGTCAACGCACCTGCGCCGATCTATCACAACAACAATCTGAAGAACTTCACCGAGTTCAAAACCCAGAGTTATGAGTACTACCGGACCTATCCTTACCGGGCCTCGCAGTGGTATCTGGACGAATAATCGGATTACTCTGATACTATTGATCCGGGCGGCACGCCTGCCCGGATCACGCCTAAACGTACGACCTAACTACCTATTCAAAAAACGGGACGTGGGCCAACCACGCCTGATTAAAGACAGGGATGGAAGATGCTGCAATTCGGCAAGTTCGTGATCACCCGCGCCATCATGGCGTTGATCACCCTCGTTATTGTCTCTCTCGTGGTGTTTTCCTTGATGGAGCTGGTGCCCGGCGATTGCGCTGAGCGGTATCTGGCCTTCAAAAACACCCAAGGCTCTTCCATTCAGATCGCAAATGAGCTGACGGCAGAACGCATCCGCCTCGGCCTGGATCGCCCGTTCCTGACCCGTTGGGTCAGCTGGATCGGCGGCGCATTTCAGGGTGACTTCGGTGACAGCTGCATTCTGCGCGTCAACATCGCCCAGCTTCTGGGCTCAAAATTCTACATCTCGCTGGGCCTGTGCCTGGCGTCACTGGCACTGGCCTATGCCATCGCAATCCCGGTTGGCATCATCGCCGCCGCCTCCTCAAACGCCGCGCTGAACAACTCCTTGCGGCTGTTCAGCTATCTTGGTCTGGCCATGCCAAACTTCCTGCTGGCCCTGATGATCATGTTGATCGGCACGGTCTACTTCGGGGAAACGCTCACCGGGCTGTTTTCCAACGAATACCGCGATGCCGCGTGGAGTTGGGACAGGTTCGTTGATCTGATGAAACACGCCTGGCTGCCCATCTTTATCCTGGGTTGGTCGGCGACTGCCTTTGCCCTGCAAACCGTGCGCGCGCTGATGTCAGATGAGATCGGCAAGCTTTACGTCACCGCCGCCGCCGCGCGCGGTGTGTCGGGTGGCAAGCTGCTGTGGCGCTATCCCGCCCGTCACGCGTTGGGGCCGATCGTCAACAGCCTCGGCTTTGACCTCAACCGCATCTTCAACGAGCTGCCCATCGTGGCATTGATCCTCACCCTGACCGAGGGAGGTGCCTTGCTGATCGAGGCGCTGGCCCGATCAAACGACCAACAGTTGGCAGGGGCCATCATCTTCCTGCTCACCGCCTCTATCGTGACCCTCAACTTCTTTACCGACGTGTTGCTGGCCGTTCTTGACCCGCGCGTTCGCAAAAGCATCATCAGGTAAGCGCCATGACAGATCAAACAACAGACCCAACCGCCATGGACGCCGATCAACTGGCCAAAGAGGCGTATTTCACCGCCTCCCAAGGGCAACTTATCTGGGCGCGTTTCAAGAAACAGCGCGCAGCGATGATCGCCGCGAGCGTTCTGCTGGTGCTTGTCCTCTCGGGCATCTTCGCGCCGTTCCTGTCGCCCTATGACCCAACGATTGCGGGCAAAGACAAGGATTACACCAACGGCGCGCCGCAAATCCCCGAGTTCTGCGACATCAATGGATGTTCCCTGCGCCCCTTCGTGCATGCGGTTGAGCGTGAACGCTCCATGGCCACCAATTTCCGCTGGGTGACCAAGGTGAATGAGGACAAGCGCATCTATGTAGAGTTCTTCGCCGAGGGTTGGGAGTATAAGCTCTTTGGCTTTATCCCGATGGACACACATTTGTTTGGCTCGCCCGATGGGTTCATCCACATCTTTGGCACGGACCTCAGCGGCAAGGACATCTATTCGCGGACCCTGCATGCCATCTGGACCTCAATGAAAGTCGGCTCCATCGGGGTGTTCATTGCCTTCGTGCTGGCGCTGATCATCGGCGGCATATCCGGCTATTACGGAGGGTGGATCGACAGCATCTTACAGATGATCACAGATGCCGTGCGCACGGTGCCTGCCATCCCGCTATTCATGGCCGTCGCGGCCTTTATGCCGCCCGAATTATCGGCCGAGGCGAGGTTCTTTTATATATCGCTGATCCTTGGGTTCATTGGCTGGCCCACGTTGGCACGGCGGGTGCGCACGCATCTGCTAACCGAGCGCAATCAGGAATATGTGCTGGCGGCCCAACTGTGTGGCGCGCCTGCGGGCCATGTGATCCGGCGTCACCTGCTGCCCAGCTTTACCAGCTATATCATCGTCGATCTGGTGATTTCCTTTCCCTATATGGTGCTGTCAGAAACCGCGCTCAGCTTTATCGGGCTGGGGCTAAAAGACCCGGTCAATTCACTTGGCGTCATGCTGCAAAACGTCACCAGCGCCGATGTGCTGCTGAACTACCAGTGGTATTTCATCCCCGTCATCTTCTTCATCGCCTTGGTCATGGCCTTCGTCTTCGTTGGTGACGGGCTGCGCGACGCCGCTGACCCTTACTCGGATACCCACAAATGAGCGACCTGATCACAGTTCAAAATCTCACGCTGAAATTCCGCACCGATGAGGGGCTGATTACCGCCGTTGATGATGTCAGTTTCCGCGTCCGCAAAGGCGAGGTGATGGGCCTGGTTGGCGAGTCGGGATCGGGCAAATCCGTGACCGCCAAGGCGCTGATGCACCTGAACGCCAAAAATGCCGTCTACACGCCGGAAAGCAAAATCATCCTGCACACCGACGCCGGTGAGATTGACGTGCTGGCCCTGCGCAAAGCCGCCGAAATGAAGGTTGTGCGCGGTGGCGCCATCTCGATGATCTTTCAGGAGCCGATGGCCAGCTTTGCGCCCGCTATTTCCATCGGCAAACAGATGATCGAACAGCTGATGCTGCATTCGGATATGTCCAAAGCGCAGGCCAGAAAGCACTCAATCGAAATGCTTGATCGTGTCGGCATCTCGGACCCGGATAAACGTTTCGATCAGTTTGCGTTTGAGCTGTCGGGCGGGATGCGCCAACGCGCGATGATCGCGATGGCCCTTTCTACAAAGCCCAAACTGCTGATTGCGGATGAGCCGACGACAGCGCTGGACGTGACCATCCAGGCACAGGTGATCGACCTGATGAAGGATCTGGTCAAAGAATTTGATATGGGCATCATCTTTATCACCCACGATCTGGGTGTTGTGGCGCAGACGGCTGATTATGTCTCGGTTATGTATCTGGGCCGCTTGATCGAAAAAGGCCCGGTGCGCGAAGTGATCCGCGATCCGCGCCACCCCTATACCCAAGGCCTGATTGACGCCCTGCCCAAACTGGACGAGCTGGACAAACCTCTGACGCCCATCCCCGGTGATATTCCCTCGCCACTGGAACGGCCGCCGGGGTGTGTGTTCAACACCCGTTGTTCCAAAATCGTCGGGCCGCAGTGCACAACCGTGCTGCCACCTGACATCAAGGTAAGCCCGACGCACCGGGTCGCCTGCTACATTTACAAAGAAGAGGGCCAGGCATGAAAAATACTGGCATGAATGACGATATCCTGATCTCTGCTCGTGGCCTGTCTGTCGGGTTTCAGATTGGCAAAGGCATGTTTGATAAACGTGTCCTCAAGGCCGTGGACAAGGTGGATGTGGA
>DFBW01000256.1:7610-13258 GCA_002366775.1 Roseovarius sp. UBA3070
TGCGACCTATAATGACGGCGAGGTGGAACTTGACCTGGCCACATTGGACGGTGCCGAGCTCAAGGACTATCGCAAGCGTGCGCAGCTGATCTTTCAGGATCCATATGCCGCCCTGTCCCCGCGCATGACAGTGCGTGACATCATCGCTGAACCCCTGGAGGTTATGGGCCTCACCAAATCCCGTGCCGAAACAGATGAGCGCGTCCGCGAGATTGCCGCCAAATGCCGGTTGAACCTCGAACATCTGCGCCGTTTCCCACATGCGTTTTCGGGTGGGCAACGGCAACGGATTTCCATCGCCCGCGCGCTGGTCTCTGGCCCCAAATTTGTTGTGGCCGATGAAAGTGTTGCGGCGCTGGATGTGTCTATTCAGGCCGACGTGCTGAACCTGCTAAAGGAATTGCAGCGTGATCTGGGCATCACATTCATGTTCATCAGCCATGATTTGTCTGTTGTCGCCCATACCTGCGATCATGTCGCGGTGATGTATCTGGGCCGTCTGGTGGAAAGCGCCCCCACGATGGAGCTGTTCAAGGCCCCGCGCCATCCCTATACCAAGGCGCTCTTCTCGGCCATTCCTTCGCTTGACCCGGATGATGACAAATCCGCGCAAAAACTGGAGGGGGAAATCCCCTCGCCCACCAATCAGCCATCGGGGTGCAAATTCCACACCCGCTGCCCGTTTGTGGTGGATCGTTGCAAGACCGAAGAACCCAAGTTGGAACACGCCGATGGCTCAGGGCACGAAGTATCCTGTCACCGTTGGAAAGAGCTGATGGAAAGCCACGCTCTGTAGAAAAGCGCCCCGGATTGCGCGGCAACGCGTTGTTTTTACACTCCCCAAAACCTTGCACAAACTAAGCGCAGTGAATCTGTGCGGGCGGGTATCGTGTGGTTTCACCTGACCCTGAAACACGGCCACGGGCCGCAAAAAGTGATGCAAGACCCACAATTACACATAAGTTTGACCAAATATGTGGAATATTAACTTGTTTGCGTGTGTGTTTGTTGCTTTATACTCATCCACCCGCCCAATTTGGGGCAATACACACAAAGTCGGCCACACGTTATGCCCATCATCAGCTTTTTGATCCATCTGATCGGCGCGACCATGTTGCTGCTTTTTGCCGTTCGCATGGTGCGCACAGGGATTGAACGTAGCTATGGCAACCGATTTCAGGCGTTGCTGACCAAGAACAATTCCAAGCTGCATTCGTCATTTATGGGCATGATTCTGGCCATGGTGCTGCAAAGTTCGGCCGCTGTCACCTTGCTGACGGCAGGGTTTGTCGGCACTGGATTGCTGGGCTTTGCCACGGCACTCGCCATTGTGCTGGGTGGCGATCTGGGATCGGCGCTGGTCATTCGCATTCTGTCGTTTGACCTGAACTGGCTGGTGCCAGTGTTGCTGGGAATGGGCGGCTGGCTCTTCATTAAGTCCCAACAGCGCAGCTGGCGGCAACTCGGCCGTATCCTGATGGGCATCGCCTTTATCCTGATTTCGCTGCGCTTCCTGCGTGAGGCGATGGATCCGATCCGTGACAGTGCCTTTCTGCCCGCCATCGCCAACTATCTGGCCTCGGACTATGTGACGGCCTTTTTGGTTGGCAGCGCGCTTGCCTTTGTTATGCATTCCTCAGTGGCCGCCATTTTGATGTGTGTCACGCTTGTGCAGATTGGCTCCATCCCCTTTGCCGCTGGCGTCTCGCTGGTGCTGGGGGCCAATCTGGGGGGCGCGCTGATCCCTGTCTGGCTGGCGCGTGGGCTAAATACCGCAGCCCGGCGTGTGACTTATGCCAATACTGCGGTGCGTGGTGGCTGGGCGATACTGGTGCTGTTTGCGATCAATATACTGCCCGTCGGCGACCTGTTGCGTAGCGCTGGCAGCGCCGAGATGCTGATCGCGGTACATGTGTCGTTCAACGCAGCACTTGTTTTGCTAACCTTGCCCCTGTTGCGATGGATTGAGCCGCTCTGCATGACCCTCCTGCCCAACCCCGTACTGGATGCCTTTGGCCCTGAGGGTGTCTTGCAGCCGCAATCAGCCCTCGACCTTGATACCATAGACCAACCGACCCTGGCGCTGGCCAATCTCAAACGCGAATTGCTGCGCATGAATTCTCTGGTTGAGGAAATGTTCGCCCCAATCCTGACAATCTATGAAACCGGCGACAAGGCGCATATCCGCGCCCTGCGTGCGGCGGATGATCATGTGAATGACTGCCTCTCAGGTATCCGTGATTATGTCGCCTCCATCACATCTGATAACTGGTCCAAGAAAGAGAAACGCGCCGCGCGTGAAATGGTGGATTACGCCATCAGCCTGGAATCAGCGGGCGATCTGATCACCCGGCGCTTCACCACACTTGCCGAAGAATTACAGAAGATACACGCCAATTTCAGCCCCGAAGGCTGGGCAGAAATATCGGCCCTGCATGCCCGCATTATCGCCAATCAGAGGTTGGCCAGCAATGTTCTGATCTCGGACGATCTGGAAAGCGCGCGCCTGCTCAGCCAGGAGAAATCCGAGTTGAAACGCGCCGAGCGAAGCAGCCGCAAACGCCATTTGAAGCGGTTGCAGCAGGGCGCGACGGATTCAATTGAAACGTCGGATATTCATCTGGAAACGCTTATGGCGTTCCGGGAGTTCAACAATCACATCTCAGCTGTGGCTTTCCCTATCCTGTACGAAAACGGGCAACTTCTGGAAACCCGGCTGATTGACAGCCTCCCCCCAACGAAACGCCAGGCGTGATCCGTTAGGGGCCATGCTCTGAACAGAACGTGGGTGCAAAAGGTCCGTTCTGCGCATTTCTCAGATCAGAGCGTTTCGCTTAAAACCTGTCTCAGAGGTTTGCCCGAAACGCCCACAACGTTCCTATGTCGGGCTGCGCATCGCCTTTTTACCTGCCACAAGTTAAAGGCGATACGCTTTAGTTGGTCAGCCCTGCGTGGCGCATTGCGTCGTCCACCAGCACTTTGGTCTCGTCGCTCAGCTCGGTCAGTGGGCAACGCACCTCATCGCTGCACAGGCCCAGACGTGACATGGCATATTTTGCACCAACCAATCCCGGTTCGGTGAAAATGGCCTGGTGCAAAGGCATCAATTTATCCTGATATTCCAGACCCTTGGCGAAATCTCCGGCCAATGTCGCCTCTTGGAACTCAGCGCACAGCCGGGGGGCCACATTTGCGGTCACTGAAATGCAGCCAATGCCACCATGGGCGTTAAAGCCCAGCGCCGAGGCATCTTCGGCCGAGAATTGCAGGAAATCGGTGCCACATGTCTGGCGTTGCTCGCTCACACGCGCCATATCTGCCGTGGCATCTTTGACCCCGATGATCCGGGGCAGTTTTGCCAGCGTCCCCATCGTGTCAGGCATCATATCGACCACCGAACGGCCGGGGATATTGTAGATGAAAATCGGCAGATCACAGCAGTCATGCAGGGCAGTGTAATGCGCGATCAGCCCGCGCTGGGTGGGCTTGTTGTAATACGGCGTCACCACCAAGGCGGCATTGGCACCCACCTTCGCAGCATGCTGCATAAAGCGCATAGATTCCGACGTATTATTACTACCAGCCCCGGCGATCACTGGCACCCGGCCCGCGGCCGCGCGCACCACTTCTTCGATGACGGTCTCGTGCTCTTCATGGGTCAGCGTGGGGCTTTCACCGGTGGTGCCCACGGGAACCAACCCATGGCTGCCTTCACCGATATGCCACTCCACAAGCTTTTTGAGCGTATCAATGTCCAGCTCGCCGTTTTTAAACGGCGTGACCAATGCGGGAAAAGATCCTCGAAACATGATACACTCCTTTTTCGTTTCAATCAGTTAGCCATCAAAGGCGGGGTCGTCAGATTCGCGCTAAACTAGCGGGAAGTTGCCGCCCTGCCAAGTTTGTGAATGGACGGGCGGCGCGCGTGCACTTAGGTTGACGCTGTCTATCCTTTGCCTCAACCGGAATTGCAAGACATGTTGCGTTGGGTTCTTATTTTATTGGTGCTTCTTTGCAATCCCGCAGCCATTTCGGCGCAGGATCACCCCCGCATCGCCCCTCGCCCTTTGGCCAGCGCCTTGCATGCCATGCGGGCCGGGCGGTGGGATGTGGCACGCAATCTGGCCGCGCGTGACGGGCCAGCCGCCACACAAATGATTGATTGGTATTATCTGTTGGCAGGTCTTGGAACGTTGGGTGAAATCAACCAGTTCCTGGCCGCACACCCTGACTGGCCTGCACAGAAGTTTCTGCGCAAACAGGCCGAAGATGGGATTGAAAACGCCAGTGACGCCGATGTCCTTTCCCTTTTTGGCGATCACGCGCCACAAACCGGGTTCGGTGTTTTGGCCCATGCCCGCGCCCTTATCGCCAGCGATCAACTGGGCGAGGCCGAGACTGCTCTGGTTGGCGCATGGCGCAGTTTCGATCTGACCACTGAGGAACATAACGCCTTTCTTGCCGCCCATGCAGCGTTACTGAAACCGCATCACGAGGCGCGGTTGGATATGGCGCTCTGGCGTGGATTAAAGGACGTGGAGCTGATGTTGCCGTTGGTCACCCAGACCAAGCGGGATCTGGTGGTGCTGCGCGGATTGGCCAAATCCGCAGGTCCACAGTTTGATGAGGCCTTCAAAGCCCTGCCCGAGGCCAGCAAATCGGACGCAGGCATCGCCTATGCCAATTTCAACCGCCACATCAAAAACGATGAAACCGACACCGCGATCGCCCTGATCCTGGCACAAAGCCGGTTGGAAAACGGATTGGGCCGACCGGACAAATGGGCCGGTTGGCGGCGCGCGCTGGCACGATCTCAGATGCGCGAGGGCAAGGCACAGCTGGCCTATGATCTGGCCTCTGTGCATCAATTGGCTGAGGGGTCTGCGTACTCTGATCTGGAGTGGTTGTCGGGGTATCTGGCGCTGACGTATTTGAAGGAACCGGAGCTGGCTTTGGATCATTTCCAGCGGTTCCGCGCAGCCGTGGCCACGCCGATATCCCTTGGGCGCGCTGGCTATTGGATAGGCCGCGCACAGGATGCTATGGGCGATACCGAAGCCGCACAGCTGGCCTATGTTGAGGCGGCCAAGCATCAAACCAGTTTTTACGGTTTACTGGCAGCGGAACGGGCAAATTTGCCCTTTGATCCGGCACTTTTTGGAAATGAAGCCTATGCGCCCTTGCAGGGTACGGCGCTTGCAAACTCGACAGCGCTTGAGGCGATTGCTCTCGCGTTGTCCATTGGGGATCTCAATCTGGCCGAGCGGTTCGTGGTGCATCTGGCAGGCAGCCTTGACCGGCAGGAACTGGGCCAGTTAGGCCAGTTCCTGGAAGAGCTGCACGCGCCGCATCTTCGGGTTATGCTGGCCAAAACCGCGGCCCGGCGTGGCATTGTTTTGCACGCGGATTATTACCCGTTGCACCCGATGGTCCATCAAACACTGCCCGTCCCCGAGGAGCTGGCCTTGGCCATTGCACGCCGCGAAAGTGAGTTTGATTTCAAAGTTGTCTCAGGGGCCGGTGCCCAAGGATTGATGCAGGTCATGCCCGGCACTGCACGCGATGTGGCGCGTGATCTGGCGCTGGATCATGATCCAGCCCGTGTTTTGGCGGATTGGGAGTATAACGCCTTGCTTGGGTCCACTTAC
>DFBW01000256.1:13333-14350 GCA_002366775.1 Roseovarius sp. UBA3070
GAGACCCGGAATTATGTGATGCGTGTGTCTGAAAGCCTGCCAATTTATCGCGCGCGTCTGGGGCGTGATCCTTTGCCCATACCCTTCAGCGCCGAGCTGACGGGGCGCACCATAAAGGCGCGCATCACCCCCCCCGGTGAATAGCGCCCGGCCCCAAAAAGGCCGGGCACGCAGTGGTCAGAAGGATTTGCGCCAGGCAACGCCCAACATCCAATCGGCTTTCAACATCGGGCCATTCAGGTCCTGATAGATCGGCACGCCTGCTTCGATCCCGATTTTATGGCCCTTTAACACACCGTTTTTCGGGCTGAAATCAGCGCCAGCAAAAAGCATCACCCGATCACCGCCATAGTTCAGCGGATCAGAGCCGGGCGATGCCATCATGATATTGGTGTCGATTCCGCTGATGTGATCAACGCGGCTGGCCTCAACACGGCCCGACAGGCTGATCCAGGGGGCAGCCTTGTAGCTGACCCATGCGGTTGCTGCGGCTTCATCCCCAAGCGCATAGCCCTCATCGTTGGTGCCCAGCCGGAATGTTCCGCGCAGTTGCGCCCCATAGCTGAACGCGCCGCTGGAGGTCTGATAGGTCAGCGCTGGCATCAGATCAAACGTACCCGACCCCAGCTGCATCCCATAGCCCAGCCGCGCGGTTGGGCGCATGTTCATTGGCGTAAGCATCTGACCTGTTTCGGTGATTGATCCGGTGGGCAGGCTTAACCCCATGGTGAAGTTCAGCTTGTGTGGCCCTTGCGTAAGCAGGCCCATGGCGGCGCTGACACGCACATCACCAATACCTTGAGAATTGCGTTTGGACGTGCCCAGAACAGTTGTGCCCACCGGCCCCTGATAGGTGATCGCCGTCATCTCTTTTTCGATATAGGGCAGCATCGCCATCAATGTGATGTTATCGCTCAACCCGTACATCGCGCTGAACATATGCATGTCCATTGTCATCTCGGAGGGGACCACACGCAGGGTGGGTGGCATACCGGGCATGCCTGCAAACCGGTTGGG
>DFBW01000256.1:14455-14770 GCA_002366775.1 Roseovarius sp. UBA3070
CATGTGGTCTTTGTGTCCGGCCATATCGTTTGATGGCATCATTTGCGCATGGGCCGTCGTGGCACATAGCAATAGTGCAGCGCTGAGTTGCAGCACGTTCAATCGTTTGATCTTCATTTTCATATCTCTTGCTTTGGGCCCATCAATGGACAGCCCTGTTTTTGTCTGAATGTCGCGGAAAAGGAACTCAGCTCAGCAGAGGTGGCGCACGCGGATGATAGAGAAGATCAGGCTGTGCCGCATGAGAGGTTGTGACATACACCCCACGCACATTGCGGACTTCCAGCATCAACGGTGGGGTAACGGGCACATCGC
>DFBW01000256.1:14882-15705 GCA_002366775.1 Roseovarius sp. UBA3070
GTCACTTGCCTGCTAGCAATATGCCGTGAAAGCCACGTCATGGGTGCCCCTGTACCTCGTCTGTTGTTGAAACCGTTGTTGGCCACTACACAAATATGTGATGATGTGGTTTTGCGCCAATCAGCCAGAAATTACCACCATTTCCGAAAGCCAATTTGCCGCAGTCATAGGGGCGTCACCCCGCCTTGCGCTGCCGCCAAAGCGTGAACAAACCGGCCCCAACAATCAGCGCCACACCGACGGCCACATTGGGGCGGATCGTCTCGCTGAATACGAAAACACCAATCACACTTACAAATGCCAGTTGCAGATAAGCAAAGGGTTGCACAGCGCTGGCCTCGGCCACCTCGTAGCATTTGATCAATGTGTAATGTCCCAACGCACCCGTGACACAGAGCGCCGCCATCCAACCCCAGTCAGGGCCCGCCATCGGCTCCCAATACCACATGCCAACAGCGGTCATCGCCACCGACCCTACCGTGCCAGTCCAGAAAAAGCTGGTCGCGGCGGTGTCACGCCGTGCGGCATAGCGGGTCAGCAAACCATAAAGCGCAAACATCAGGGCGGACATCAACGGCACGATTGCGCGGGGTTCAAAGACACCAAATCCCGGCTCCAGGATGATAATAACACCGATGAATCCAACCCCAATTGCCGCCCAGCGCCGCCACCCCACATGCTCACCCAGAATGGGGCCGGACAGGGCGGCAATCAGCAATGGGTAACAGGCAAAGACAGCGTGGCTTTCCACCAACCCCAGCAATGTGAAGGCAAAGATCATCACACAGATTTCCGCCACCAGCAGCACCGCCCGAAACCCCTG
>DFBW01000128.1:0-699 GCA_002366775.1 Roseovarius sp. UBA3070
CTTTACAAAGGCTCGGCCCGCACGGTTGGCCGCTGGTCTGATCACTCACTTTATTCCGAAGCGCATGTGACGTTTGAGGATGACGCCGGTGCATATGACCAGAAAGACGCGGCCGGCTTTATTCAGCTGAATGCTCTGCGTTTGAAACTGTTGGCTGCTCGGGATCGGCGTCTGAAAGGCTGATCGCAAACTGTACATTCTGCTTGTCAGGCGCATCTGCTGCGTTCTCTTTTGTCACGATGTCTTCATCAATCTCCGGGTCAGGCTCGGCCTCTGTTGCTTCGTCCAGCAGACGTTTTGCAGCCTCCTTCGCCTTGGCCGTAATTTCGTCCAACCGACCTTTGACAAGGTAACCACCTGCTGGATTATGCTCGACCACCTGTGGCACAATCCGCTGCAATGGCTCGGCCAACCGGGCGATGCCCTGCGCGTTGGGGGTATCCACCACTCCATTTTTCACCATCTTACGGATGAACCTGTTGGCCGTTGATGGGCGGACCTGAAACATCTCTGAGATCATGTCAGCAGAAACATCGGTGCGCGAATGCGCCAAAGCCACCGCAAATATGTATTTGCTACGTTGCGCCTGAGCGGCTGCCGCCCCTGCCATGCCAGAAACCGGAGCCGCCGCAGCTACACCCGTTCCAACCACCATTTTTCCAAATTCTCGTCTGTTCATATTGGGTATATGGGGGTGGT
>DFBW01000128.1:799-2731 GCA_002366775.1 Roseovarius sp. UBA3070
GCCGCGCAAAGACGCCTGAGCATACCCTCAGGATTTTCCCGTATATCATGTGAATCGATCACCACCGGATGTGCCTCAGCCGCGACAAGCTGATCAAAAAGCTCGGCCTGTTGAACAAATCCGATATCTGCCAGGCCGGGGTTCTCAAACTTCGCAGCAAAACTGGCAGCAACACGCGCAGGATGACGAATAAGAAAAACGTTGACCACATCGTTGATCCAGTCGCGCGCAACACCGTCAAGCATATGCTGCGACATATGTTTCTGATAGTAATGCGGCTTGCCCTCGGGAACAGGTCCGAGCAGGTCCGTAATGACCTGAGAGGGATCGGTTGGCTGTGACGCAATGATCTGATCACCCATCGGATGGTCAATTCCGGTTTGCGCAAGATAGGCCGCATAAAACGGCTCGTCCACCACGGACATATCGGCGCGCGCACCAAAACTGTACATCATCGCAGTTGAAAGGTTGCGTGGCCCAGACCACATCGCAATACGCATCTTATACCGTTTTCTGCCTTATTAGAGCCTTATAAAGTGCCTGAAGGCGGGTCGTCACCGGTCCCTGCTGGCCATCGCCAATCATGCGCCCGTCGATACTGCTTACCGGGGTTTGTGCACCGAATGTCCCGGTCAGAAATGCCTCATCTGCACCATAGGTATCTACCAGGGAATAGTTGCGCTCGTGCACCGGGATGTCATTGGCGCGGCACAGATCAATCACCTTCTGGCGGGTGATACCGTTCATGCAATAATCACCCGTGCTGGTCCAAACCACGCCTTTACGCACGATAAAGAAATTACAGGCGTTGGTCGTATTCACAAAGCCATTGATATCCAGCATCAATGCTTCATCTGCGCCAGCCTTTTCAGCGGCGATACATGCCAGAATGCAGTTCAACTTTGAATGGGAATTCAGCTTGGGGTCTTGCGTCATCGGCAAGCCACGCACATGCGGTACGGTGGCCAGGCGAATGGGGCGGGCGATCTTGGGTTTGGAGTGCTCCATGATGATCGTCATCGTCGGGCCTTGTTGGCTCAGCGAAGGGTGCTGAAATGGCCGGGTTTTGACCCCGCGCGTCACCATCAGCCGCGCATGAGCGTCTGTCTCCATCTCATTCGCCGCCTGAGTATCAAGAATGGCCTGCATCACCTCAGCGCGGGTTTTCCCGATATCCAGATCAATCGCTTTGGCCGCCTCAAACAACCGGTTCAGGTGTTCGTCTGCAAAGGCCCAAGTGCCATCATACAGCCGCAGACCCTCCCAAACGCCGTCCCCCAGCATGAAACCACTATCATAAACCGAGACCAACGCCTCGGCCTTGGGCACGATTTGACCGTTCAGCCAGATACGGATTGTTTCATTTCGCGCGTCTTCAGCAGCTTGATGGGTGGTTTGATGATCCGTCATAGGGGTTCCTTTGTTACAATTTACGCTAGGCAGGGCGCTGATTGATGCCAAGGGTTAAAATCATTTCACGGGCGCGTGACATCACCAATCCTTGGCTTTGAAGTTGCGCAAAACCACGTCAGAGTACGTTCAACTGATGGAGGACAGGTAGATGAGTGTGAAAATGCGCGAGATCAAAGCAGTGCTTTTGGCTGGTCTGATCGCCGTTGGGCTGTTGGCCCATAGCGGTGCCGCCAAAGCAGCCGGAACAGAAGAGCTGATCGTGGCGGGTGGCTGTTTTTGGTGTGTCGAATCTGATTTCGAATCCGTCAAAGGCGTGAAGGAAGTCATCTCGGGCTATACCGGCGGATCCAAGAAAAACCCCAGCTATAAGGATGTCACCAAAGGTGGCACTGGCCATTTTGAGGCGGTGCAAATCCTGTTTGATCCCGGCAAAGTATCACGCGAAAAACTGTTGAACCTGTTTTTTCGCTCAGTAGACCCCACCGATGCAGGTGGCCAGTTCTGTGATCGTGGCAAAAG
>DFBW01000212.1:0-7344 GCA_002366775.1 Roseovarius sp. UBA3070
TTCAACTGATGAAGTGTCAGCCAAAACATCGGCCTGACAGTCAAAGGATGCGTTATCGTGGCAGAACTGCTGGCATCCTTCCCATCCTTGTCCGGTTTCGCAGGCCTCAAAAAACTCACGTGCTGTTGTTGCGATGGTCATGTCCCTAACTCCTTTTGTCTATTCGAGGTGATCCCGAATTAAGATGTGAGTTAAGATTACGGCGCTTAGAATCGCACAACATCTGCCAGGTGGCATATACAATGTAAAAAAGTTCCATATGCCACCCAAACTGTGCCAAAGTCGGACAATCCTGAGGAGAAGCATCATTGAATATTCAAACAAATTTACCGCTTGAGCTGTCGTCTCTTGTAGGCCGTGGCGGTGAATTATTCGAATTGCGCCAGTGTTTGGTTGCCCAGCGACTGGTCACATTGTCCGGCCCTGGCGGAACGGGAAAGACGCGGATTGCGAAGAAAATGGCGCGCTCTGTAATTGAAGATTTCGAACATGGGGTTTGGTTTGTCGACCTGACCGGCGTGTTTCGGGAGTCCGGCGTCGCCGGGGCTGTATCGCGAGTACTGGGCGTTCTGGAAGAAGAGCAGACCTCATTGTCCGACACCATCGCGCGGCAATTGGCGGGGCAGAGAACACTGCTTGTCCTCGACAATTGTGAACAGGTTCTGGCAGGCTGTGCTGAACTGGCTGAAAAGATATTGTCTATTGCACCAAAGGTACGGATGCTGGCGACAAGCCGGGAGCCTTTGCATATTTCTGGCGAATTCGTGCGTCAGATACCTCCGCTGAGTGTCGAAGATGGAATAGCACTATTTCAGGAACGTGCGCGTCAGGCCGGATCTGGCATCATGACAGATGATGGCTCTGTCACGACTATTTGCGAGTTAGTCAAACGGCTGGACGGGGTGCCTCTGGCTATCGAACTGGCGGCTGCGCGAACGTCACTGATGGGCCCCAACCAGATATTGGCGGGATTGGACAAGCGCTTTGATCTGCTGAGTGGCGGCCCGCGTGATTCTATGGAGCATCACAAATCTTTGCGAGCATCAATGGCGTGGAGTTACGATCTGATGAGTTCTGCAGAGCAAGCCCTTGCCCGGCGGCTTTGTGTATTGCGGGGATTCACGTTGGATACGGCGACAAAGATTGGCGCAGATGTTGTACCGGCTGATGACACTGCTCTTGATCTGCTGCAACGGCTGGTCGACATGTCGATCGTGCAGTCGGACAGGTCTGGCAAAGAGCCGCGTTTTAGGTTCCTTGAAACAGTGCGGGAATTCCTCCTCGAAAAACTAGAAGAGGCAGATGAAGCGAATGCTGCCCGTGCGACGCATTTAACCCATTTCATCGACTTCGCCGAATACCGCGCCCAGTGGCTGATCTTGGGTGACGGCCCAGAATTGATGGCACAAATCCAGACAGAGTTCGACAATGTGGAGGATGCGCTTGCCTTCGCTGAAAGCCACGACGATCCCAGCTTGTTGTTGCGATTGTTGACTGCCCTGACCGGATACTATGAAATTTGGGGGCAATATCAGCACGGGATGCGTTGGTATGACATTGCGTTAGCACGCCCAGATGCACCGGATCTGCTGACCGCCCGGGCTTTGTGGGGTGCTTCGCATGTTTGTGCTTATGGCGGGCGGATGGATCTTGCTTTACCGCAAGCGATGCGTGCCTTGGAAATGGCTCAAGAACTGGGCGATAAATGGAGCGAGGCCCGCGCGCTGGACGTCATCGGATTTGCACAGTCGGTTTCAGACCCGGCGGAAGCCTATAAATCACTCAGCCGGTGTATCGAGCTGGGTGGTGAGTTGCAGGATAGTTGGGCGGAAACCCATGGCATCAAGATCATCACATCTGTCTACCTGTTCTCGCATGAGGTGGCGGGCGGTAGCGTGTCGATTGAAAACGTTATTGCTGTGGCTGACAAACATGGCAGTCGCTACCTTCGGGCTTGGGCAAATGCGGTCAAAGGCTATTTTGCCCGCGATAGCGGTGATCTGAATGCAGCCGAAGCTGCTCTGGCCGTATCGATCGAAAACGCAAGCTATGTTGGGGACCCGGCCACAGGTGGATTTGCGATTGCGTGGTCTTCGGCATTGAAGGCGGATCGTGGATTGGTTGATGAGGCGCGCCAGGAAATGATGGCGACGATGCAAACAGCAACGGTTACCGGAACATTTCTGGCAGTACCCGAAACCATGTTCCAACTGGGCATGATCGAAGTCGCAGCGGGCAACCCGCAAGCCGCATTGGATATGATTGGGGATCATGTCGAGGGCCTGAAGTCCGCGGGAATACCAGTGTGGGCTGCGCAATTGGCAATCACCTCTGCGGCGGCATTGATTGCCCTGCAACGATTTGACGAGGCAAAGGCACAGCTGGATGATGCAGCCGAGATGTCTGCGTCCCTGACAAATTCTTTCCTGAATGGGTTGATCCGATTTCTGCGGGGGCGTCATGCGCTCGCCCGTGGCGATACAGGGGAGGCCGAAGTGCATCTGCACGAAGCGCTGGAAATTCAGCGAGACGCCGGTCTACTGCCAGGATTGTTGCGCACGATGGAATGCATTTCAGACATCCTGATCACAAAAGAGAAACATGAAGATGCCGCGCGGGTGTTGGCGTTTATCGATCAAGCCCGTGAAGAAATCCGACTAATGCGCGGGGATGCGGAGGAAGCTGAACATCAGTCATTGATTGGGCGATTGAATGCAGCGCTGGGTGAAGGGCCCCACGTTGAACTGAGAAGCAGCACTGCAGAGGCCGATCTTGCAGAGATTATTGGATTGATCTCTCGTATGAGAGGCAAACGTGCACGCCCTTTGATGGGTTGGGACAGCCTGACACCGACAGAGCGACGCGTAGTCGCCCTTGCGACAGAGGGCCTCTCAAACCCCGAAATTGCAGAGCGAATGTTTATCGCACGGGGCACAGTAAAGGTTCACCTGTCCCACATATACGAAAAAATGGACGTGAAATCGCGAACACAACTTGCTGCCAAAGCGGTTACGGATGAGTTTGGATAGCGGAGGTACAAGCTCAGAACTCAGCAAACTACAATCCCTTGTTAGCATTCAGAAAGGGACGGTTTTCCATGTCAAAACTTTTGCGGCTCGCCCTTTTGTCTCGAAAGCGGTAATTAGCGCAGCCACAGCGAATTAACACTAAGTCCGCGACTTGATCCTTGGCCAACGTTTCCTCGCTGCGAGGCTTACAGATGGCCGGTTTTCACGCCGCACTGCAACACCAAAATCCGAGCAGATGCAGAAAAATTTGTGCTGCGAGCGCACGCAGCAAGAGACCGCAATTGACAGGATGGGCTCCTTCCAGCCATTCTCTGCATCAATGTTGGATGACCGGTAAGGGCTGGCGGCGGCCTGTGATTGACCACCAGCCCCATCTTGGCCTTTAACCCGAACTACCACCTAAACTTCTCTGTCAGCTGGTCGATAATGCTGAGGATCCGCTCAGTGTGTATGATATCGCCGCGGATGATCTCGCGGATGCCTTCGCTTTCCTCGGCCTCCAGATCGTCCTTCAGCGCAGCGAGGTCGGCTTCCCATTCGTCGCGTTTAGTCAGCCACATATCAAGCTCGGCTTTCTCTTCCTTGGTCCAGGACCCCTCAACCCGCGCCTCGCCGGTGTTCATGTCGATCTTGATGTGATCGGGATGTGGCACCGGGTCGGGCAGGTCGGTGATGCCAAGTCGTGCGCGTCTGTCCAATTCCTGATCCCACTCGATCTTGTAATCCATCGCGGTGGAGAGCCACTCATCGGCCAGTTGCTTATTCTGCCGCTCGGTCGTCGACAGCATCTCAGCAAAGAGCCTCTGCGCGCGATGCTGACCTTTGGCGGCATTGACCGACAAGGATCGCATGACGGCCTGCGCCATCGGGATCGTGATGTTGCGCGCGCCATCCCGCACGGTGATGTCGCGGTAAGCCTCCTGCAGGATGATCCCCTTCAGGCGCTCTTCGTTGAGCTTGGGCAGTCTGTTCTTTGCGCCTTTCGGTCGTCCCCGCGGATTGCCGGACGTCCCGGGTTTGAACCGAGAAGTCGCCGGTGGCTTGCCGTAGCCAACCTCATACGTAGCGTCTGCAGTCTGAACCGGGAGCTTGATACTGTCCTTCTTCATTCGGCCGCCTCCAGGTTTTGCATCGCCGGACCCTGCCAACCGCAGACCAGTTGCTCTGCCTCATCCTTGGCATAAGCCTCCCACCGCGCCAGAATGCGATCGCAGTAGACCGGATCAAGCTCGCAGAGATACCCACGGCGGCCGGTCTTTTCGGCGGCAATCAGGGTCGAGCCGGAACCGCCAAAGATATCGAGCACAATATCGCCCCGGGCTGAGACGTCCCGGATGGCATCCGCAATCATCTGCACCGGTTTGACCGTCGGATGCAGCGCCAGCTCTTCCATCCGACCGGCGTGTCGACTGTTCACGCCGCGATACTCCCAAACATTGGTGCGGTACCGTCCGTGCTGGCCCAGTTCAAAATTGTTGATGTGGGCCGCTGTACCCTTCTTGAAGGCAAAGATCAGCTCGTGACGCGAGCGATAGAACGTCCCCATGCCGCCATTGTCCTTGGCCCAGACAAGAAGGTTCTTGAGCTCGGTATAGGCGCCGTGCCCCGCCGCAAGCATTTCGGACATGTGGCGCCAGTCCATGCAGATGAAGTGGATCGATCCGTCGACGCTGTGATCCGCCAGGGTCTGGCAGGCCGTTGCGAGGAACCCGGTGAACTCGGCCTCGCTCATCTCACCGGACGCCATGGCAAACTCACGGTGCTGGATCTTGCCGGAGTTTCCGACATGGCCATCTATCGGCACATTATACGGCGGATCGCTGAACACCATCCGAGCCTCAGCGCCGTCCATCAACGCGCTCACAATATCGACCTCCAGCGCATCGCCGCAGGCCAGCCGGTGCGGACCCAGCTGCCAAATGTCACCCAACTGCACCCGTGCCGGTGCTTCATAGGGCAGGACATCGTCCTCCGGAGAGCCCGGCTCTTCTGGCGCCACCGCCTCCAGCACACCATCGATCTCCGGAATGGAGAACCCCGTGATGGAAACATCAAAGTCGAGATCCGCCGACATCAGCGCGCCAAGCTCGGACGCCAGCAAATCTTCGTCCCAACCCGCATTCAGCGCCAGTTTGTTATCTGCCAGTACATAGGCGCGCTTCTCATCCGCACTCATGTGATCCAGTCGAAGACACGGCACCTCAGTCAGGCCAAGCTGCTTGGCTGCTGCCACTCTCCCGTGCCCTGCCAAGATCGTTCGGTGCTCATCAATCAGCACCGGATTGGTAAATCCAAACGCCTCAATGCTCTCAGCAATCTGCCGGATCTGTTTCTTCGAATGGGTCCGCGCATTGCGAGACTAGGGCGTGAGGTCGCCAGTGGCGATCCATTCTAACTTCTGTCGGACCATTTCGGTCTCCTTCTGTCTGCTCGCCAACAGAATCTCTCCATCGGCCCATGTCGTACGATATATCTTACGACTGGCCTTTTGTAAAGCAAAGGCGTATGAAGATGTAAGACAAATCATACGGGAGGCATTCATGCTTATTGGGGAGCGTCTGCACAGCTTGCGCCAGAAAAGCGAACAGTCGTTGCAAGCGGTGGCGAATGCGGTTGGCATTTCCAAAGCCCACATCTGGGAACTGGAAAAGGGTCACAGCAAGAACCCGTCTTTTGAACTTGTCCAGAAGCTGGCAAAACACTTCGGGGTCACTATAGATGCGCTGGTGGGTGAGGCAGACGAGCCCGGCACAGACGCTCTACAGATTGAGCGCATCCACCGGGGATTGGAGGAGCTTTCGGAGCGAGATCGTGCCGTGGTTGAAGATACAATTCGAGCGATGAAGGCTCGAACCGAGGCACAAGGCTAGACGATTGCAGCTAAGCCGCATCGACCTGGCCGACCTGCACGCGCCCAAAGCCATCGCACGGGCGATATTCGCACAGCTAGGAACAATCGATGCGCCCGTACCAGTAGGTCAAATTGCGCGCGCGTTGGATATCACTGATATCAAGACGCAAGTGTTTGGTGGTTTTGAGGGCATGCTTCTCACAGACACGGTCCGGAGTACCGGGGCGATCCTGGCCAACACACGATATGGCAATCGGCGGGCCAGATTTACGATTGCGCACGAGCTAGGGCATTTCCTGATGGAGCGGCACAAGTTGTCCGGCGACACAGGATTCACGTGCAAGGCACAAGATATGCGCGAAATGCGTGCGGACAAACGCCATTACCGACAGGAGGCCGAGGCGAACGCGTTTGCCATCGATTTGCTGGCTCCGTTCAAACTGTTCGATCCACTGCTTTCCCAGGATCCTGATCTGAAAGATGCTCAGCGGCTGCGCGATCATCTAAACATCAGCCTGGAAGCAACCATCCGGCGCATGATCGAGCACCGGGAAGAATGCCTGGCAGCGGTCTGGTCGCGAAATGGTCGAGTTCGGTATTCCGTCAAAAGCGGGAGGTTTCCGTGGATCACCTGCATGCGTGGCGAACGGCTGCCTCAGCTCAGTCTGGCCAGCCAGATCGTTGCCAACAACGCCACAGGATTCAGCAGCGTCACGGAAACCAATCCGCTCGCCTGGTTAAGCCGGTCGGATATCGAGTTGTTCGAACAAACACGCATGGCCAGTAACGGTCACGCCGTCACATTGCTTTTGGCGGATCTGGCAGACGCTGACGACGATGAAGATGACAGCGGCTTGAATGAACTGAGTATGCCGACGTTTCGATGATCACCAGCGCGTTCCCTGTTGCTGCCCGGGCTTTCCCTGTTCATCCCTGAAAATTCACTGCTTGGTCGAATTAATTCCCTGTTATCAAAAGAACAGGGAATTGGTCTTTAAACAACTGATAACACGCCAATAATCAGGGCCTAATTTGTCTAGAATGGCCGGTTTACGGCGATATTTGCGGAATTTCCCTGTAAATTCCCTGTTTCTAGGGAGATTCAGCTGAGACTGGCTAGCTTGAGACTGCCTGCACTGCCATAACTGTTGTATTTCAAAAGACTACAAGATCAGAACACCACAGGTTGCCACGGTTGGTTTTGGCAGGTCACAGAGAGCTGTGCCTGCATCAAAGTGTTGCGGGCGGCAAATGAGATTTCACCTGCAGGCCCGAAATTTATATCCACATTTGCTTTTGCAGATAAGATCATTTGCCCAACGCCGTGTCCTGAACAATTTTTCCACCAAGACCTGCTGTTCACTGAGTAAATACCGACTGCCTGCACATTCACGCCTGTTTTTCAAAGGTTTCGTGTGTTCAGGGGATTTCTTGCGAAATTGGCAATGGTCTGGGCTGGCACGA
>DFBW01000212.1:7387-8544 GCA_002366775.1 Roseovarius sp. UBA3070
CACGAAGTGAAGCAGGTCATTCTCTGGATCCTGACGATTGGAGCGCTTTCAGAAAGCGCGCGCATTCCATGCTGGACGCTGCAATTGACCACGTCGAAAGTGCGCGTGATCGACCGGTTTGGACACCTGTCCCGGATGATATCAAAGATGCCATCGCTGAGCCGCTGCCCATGGACGCGCAGGGTACGGATAAGGTTTGCGAAGATTTGCTGGCGCAGGTTTTGCCTTATGCAACGGGCAACACCCACCCCAGGTTTTCGGGCTGGGTTCACGGATCAGGCGCCCCCGGAGGCATTATTGCTGATGCGATGGCCTCGGCGATGAATTCCAATCTTGGCGGGCGTGATCATGGTGCGAACTACATCGAACATCAGGTCATCAACTGGATGAAAACCATGTTCGACTTTCCCCCGACCTCAAGTGGGCTGGTGGTGAGTGGCACCTCAATTGCGACGGTGATTGCGCTGAGTGCTGCGCGATATGCCAAGGCCGATTATGACATCAGAAAACAAGGCGTGCGCACAGATAAAAGCAGGCTGGTGGGATATGCATCATCCGAAGCCCACAGCTGTATCGCGCGCGCATTTGATATGTTGGGCCTTGGAATTGATGCGCTTCGCACCGTTCCTGTGAATGATGCCTATGAGATGGACATCCACGCCTTGCGCCGCGCCATTGAAAAAGACCTGGCTGCGGGGCATCAACCGTTCTGTGTGGTCGGGTCTCCGGCGACGGTAAACACCGGCGCAATCGACGATCTGAATGCCATTTCAGAGGTCTGTCAGGAGCATGATCTGTGGTTCCATGTGGATGGGGCCTTTGGTGCAGTCGCGGCGATGAATGACACTCTCAAACCCCGTTTCACCGGTATTGAGCGCGCCGATTCCATTGCATTTGATTTCCATAAATGGATGCATGTGCAATATGATGCCGGATGCGTTTTGATCCGCCGTGAAGATCTGCACCGCGAGGCTTTTTCCCTCAGGCCTGAGTATCTGACAGCCGCGCCGCGTGGGCTTGCCGGTGGCAATCCCTGGTTTTGTGAATACGGCCCCGAGCTTTCTCGTGGGTTCCGGGCGCTGAAGGTTTGGTTTCATCTGAAAGAGCACGGGATGCACAAAATCCTTCAAAAGGTAGAGGATAACTGCAAGCAGGCA
>DFBW01000212.1:8635-9198 GCA_002366775.1 Roseovarius sp. UBA3070
TTGCAGCGCCTTCGACAACAAAGTTGAACGGGCAGCTGGCAATCCGGGTCAATATCACCAACCACCGGTCCACGAAATCTGACTTTGATCTATTGGTCCGGGAGGTGATCAAACTGGGCAAAGAGTGCGCCGTTTAAACGGCCCGACCGGGGTTGGGCAGTTGTTGAATATCGCGCTGCATGCATGCGCACGCCAGATCATGCATCAAATCAGTTGTTCAGGCTGGCCACCAACTGGTGAAACTTCTCTCCCTGAACTGCAACGTGAGCGCGCAGCGCATTGGCGGCCTGTTCTGCGTCACCGTTTTGCAGTGCGGTCACAATGGCGATATGTTCAGACATTGATTGGGTAAGGCGTCCCCGAAAGCGAAGCTGCTCTTTGCGGTAAGGTTTCAGCCTGTTTTGAAGTCTTAACGCCTGTGATTCCAGATAGCTGTTTGCGGACCCGCGATATATGGCCTGATGAAATTTTTCATTTTCGGCATAATACCGGGCGTGATCTTGGTTCTCAAAAGCCTTTTGGCAATTGCCATTGAATTCAATGAGTTGCTTAAGACCTGCATC
>DFBW01000212.1:9312-10938 GCA_002366775.1 Roseovarius sp. UBA3070
AGTGCTTCTCGGATCGGGGTGCGGGACACGCAGAAATGCTCGGCAAGCTTCAGCTCGTCCAGGCGGTCGCCGTTTTGGTATTTGCCGGAAAACACCAGGTGTTCCAGTGCCTCCGCGATCTTGTCCGCGCGTCTGATTTCCATAGACCCCGCTTAGCACGGTCAGAGTTTAAAATGCAAGAATGGACACATTGTATACTAGATTATTGACCTCGGATGCAAATTGTGGAAAGACCAATCGGGTAGAACCGGCATAAGAATTCTGGTCACATTTCAGGGAGGAAACTATGAAAACGAAATTTATGACAACGCTCGCCAGCGTGGCTTGCCTCGTGTGCGGCACCACCGCGAGCGCTGAAACACTGCGCCTGTCGCATCAATGGTCCAACAAAGATGTACGCCACCAGGTTGCCCAGATGGTAGCCGATGAAGTGGCGGCCGCAGACGTTGACCTTGAGATCCAGATTTTTGGCTCAAAATCACTGTTCAAACCGCGCGAGCAATATCGCCCACTTAGCCGCGGCCAACTGGACATGACTGTTTTTCCGCTGAGCTATGCAGGCGGGCAGCAACCTGCGTTTAATCTGACGTTGATGCCGGGGATGGTCAAAAACCACGACCACGCCGCACGCCTGAATGACTCGCCCTTTATGGCAGCCCTCGAAGAGAAGATGGCCGATGATGATGTCATGGTTCTGGTGCATGGGTATCTTGCAGGTGGATTTGTCGGCAAAGACAAGTGCATCACTGCGCCTGAGGATGTGCAAGGCCTGCAAACCCGCGCGGCGGGCAAGGCGTTTGAGCAGATGCTGGCTGGGGCTGGTGCCTCTATCGCGTCAATGGCGTCATCCGAGATTTATAACGCCATGCAAACCGGCGTTTTAACGGCCGCAAACACGTCATCTTCGTCGTTTGTGTCGTACCGGATTTACGAGCAGGTCAAATGCTATACCCCTGCGGGCGATGTGGCATTGTGGTTCATGTACCAGCCCATGCTGATGAACAAATCCAAGTTCGAGAGCCTGAACAGCGATCAACAAAAGGCCATCCTGGATGCCTCGGCCAAAGCGCAGGCGTTCTATCTGGAAGAGGCCAAAAAGCAGGATGCCGCATCTGAGAAAGTGTTCAGCGATGCCGGTGTTGAAATTGCCCATATGTCGCCCGAGGATTTTGAAGCGTGGCGCGCATTGGCACAGGAAACATCCTACAAAGCCTTTGTGGCGGATGTGCCGGATGGTCAGGCGCTGCTCGACCTGGCCCTGGCGGTTGAATAGACCCTAAATCGGAAGGCCGACGTCATATCGGCCTTCCCCACGCTTTCTAACCTCTGAGGAGCTTGCAATGGCGGGCCATAGCTCGGCTGTCGCATCGCATACGGGCCATAACCCGTTTTTGCGGTTTGTGGCGGCCCTTTCCACAGTTGCCGGGTGGTGTTCCGCGGCGATGATTGTCGCAGCGGTCGCCATCACCTGCCAGATGATCGTGATCCGCTTTGTGCTGAACGGGTCAACCATCTGGCAGACCGAAGCCGTGATCTATTTGGCCATTGCCGCGACGTTGATTGGCCTGCCTTATGTGCAGCGGTTGCGCGGGCATGTGAATGTGGATTTGATCCCGCTGATGCTTG
>DFBW01000175.1:0-1215 GCA_002366775.1 Roseovarius sp. UBA3070
GGGCTGACACCGGCGGTTGGTTCATCCAACATCAACACCGATGGCTTGGTCATCAGCGCGCGGCCCACTGCCACCTGTTGGCGTTGCCCCCCTGACAGCTCACCTGCGGCCTGCGCGCGCTTGTCCTTCAGAATAGGAAACAGCTCAAACACCTGCTCCATCGTTTCACCAATCGGGTCGGTGCGGATAAAGGCCCCCATCTCCAGGTTTTCCTCAACCGTCATGGAGGTAAAAATGTTCTGCGTCTGAGGCACAAACCCCATGCCCTTGGTCACGCGGTCCTGTGGGCTGAGGTGGGTGATGTCCTCGCCATTCAGCCGCACAGCGCCCTGGCGTACATCCAACATCCCGAATATGGCGCGCATGGCCGTCGATTTGCCTGCACCATTTGGCCCGACGATCACGGCAATCTCACCCTTTTCCACTGCAATCGTACACTCATGCAGGATATCGGGGCCCTTGCCATAACCACCGGTCATCGAGTCGCCAATCAAAAACGGCTCAGACATTTCCGTGCCCTTCTTCTTGCCAAAAATATCCCGGGGAGTATGAGGGGCAGCGCCCCTCATTCAAACACACCAGCGTGGCGCAGCCACTCATTTGGATCAGGTTACGGATCAAGGGTCAGCTCCTCCATCACCAGGGCATGCACCTTTGCCAGTCGGGCAGGGGTGATCGGGCCGACATGTGCGGTTTGCGTGGTCCAGGCATTGGCATTTGATAAATAGACATCCAGCATATAACTCCGCGCGATTTCGCCATCGTCCGAGAACACCAAAACCCGCCGTCCCTGAGTGTTTTCTTTGCTGATAACGTCAATCGTTTCAATCCGGTGCGTGCCCGCAGGCGCATCAACCCGGCGGTCCATTTCACTCAATATGCCCTCGATCACCAGATCATACAGGTGCGGCGTCACCGATTGGCCATGGTCGGCCTGAATGGAAACAGCAAACAAAAACGCACGATTTTGAAAGCTGGTTGTGCCGGGCACGGGCTGTGCCTCCAGCGGTTTCCAGCCCTTGTCTTTGCCGCAAAACACGGTGTCGGGACCAAGCTGATAACACGCATTTTCAGTCTGGGCGAAGCCAGGCAGCCCGATCAGAGCAATACCAAGGCAAAGGCAAAGGAGTGCGCGCATCATCCGCCCACCTGCGCTTTGTTTTTCAGGCCAGTGCCCAGATAGGCCTCGATGACCTGCTCGTTGGCTTTGATTTC
>DFBW01000175.1:1295-4047 GCA_002366775.1 Roseovarius sp. UBA3070
TTGCGCTCAGCATTCAGTTGCAAGATGGCGTCACCAATGGTGTTCAGTAGGGTGCGGTTTACCCCGGCGCCCACCTCATCCAGAAACACGATGCGCGCGTCCACCATCATGGTGCGCCCCAGTTCCAGCAGCTTTTTCTGCCCGCCAGAAACCTGGCCCGCAGAATGATCGGCCAGATGTTCGATTGTCAGGAATTCCAGCACCTCATCGGCTTTGGCCCGCAGGGCGCGTTCCTCATTGGCGATGCGTTTGCGGCCAAACCATGTGTTCCACAGGGCCTCGCCAGATTGGCCACCGGGCACCACCATCAGGTTCTCGCGGCAGCTCATTGAGGAAAACTCATGGGCAATCTGAAACGTGCGCAGCAAGCCTTTGTGAAACAGCTCATGTGGCGCCAGGCCGGTGATGTCTTCCCCGGCCATGGTGACACGGCCAGACGTTGGTGGAAGAACGCCCGCTACCACATTGAAAAGAGTGGTTTTACCCGCGCCATTCGGCCCGATCAACCCGGTGATGGAGCCTTGCGCGATTTCCATGCTGGCCCCATCCACGGCGTGAAAACCGCCGAAGTGTTTGTGAACATCGTCAATGACGATCATGCGCTGTTCCCCCGGCCAGTTCGGCCTTTTTTGTTGGAACAGCCCGAGGGGATGCCCCGGGCTGCTCGATTTCAGATCAAACGCGGATCAGCGATATTTGACTGTGGTGATCTTACCGCCTTCAAAAACGATTTCGCGGTAGTTGCCGGCAGATTCGCCGGGTCCGATCAGCTCAACCGCTGAGGCACCCACATAATCTACTTCACCACCACCGGCGATGATTTCCAGCGCTTTGCCCAATTCACCGGGGAAAATTTGCTCGCCCGGGGCGTTGGCCACGTTCATCACATGGTCTTTGTACATTGCCGGATCGGTTGATCCTGCGGCCTGCATTGCCAGCATGATCAGTGCCGCCGCATCATAGCTTTCGGGGGCGAAGGGCGAGGTGGGATCAAACGCATCGCCAACCATTTCGCCAAACTTGGCAACGCCGGGGCTGTCGGTGCCCGGGTGCTGCCCGGTTGATCCGTCAATTTCCGAGCCGAAGTTTTCTTCCAGCTTGGTGCCGATCATGCCGTCGGGAAAGTGAAAGCTGTCAAACGCACCGGAATCAAGGGAGGCGCGCACGATGCCCGAGCCACCCTGATCCACATAGCCTGCGACAACCAGACGTTCACCACCGGCGGCGGCCAGTGCCGCCACTTCGGCGGAATAGTCGGCTTTGCCATCTTCATGGGCGGCGTTGATCGTGATCGTACCACCGGCTTCGCCAAAGGCGGCGGCGAAGGCATCAGCCAGGCCCTTGCCATAGTCGTTGTTGGTGTAGGTCAGCGCAACTTCCTTGATGCCTGCGTCCATCAGAACGTCAGTCATAACCTGGCCCTGACGCGCATCCGACGGGGCAGTGCGGAAAAAGAGCCCGTTATCTTCGGTGTCCGACAGGCCAGGCGAGGTGGCGGAAGGCGATATCATGACCATGCCATTGGCAACAGCCACATTCGACAAGATAGCACCGGTTACGCCCGAGCAATCCGCCCCCATGATGCCTTTGATACCGTCCGAGGTGATCAGACGTTCGGCGGCGGTTGTGGCCGCACCGGCATCAATGCATGTGCTGTCTGCGCGCACGGGTTCAACCGCTTTGCCATCCAGCAGCTTGCCACTGTCTGTGACTTCTTTCATCGCCAGTTCGGCGGCGTCACCCATGGCGGGTGTGATGGATTCAATCGGGCCGGTGAAGCCCAGGATAATGCCGATTTTTACACCATGGCCATCTGCATACGCCGATCCTGCCATCAACGCGGTGGCGGCCGTTGCCAAAAGAAACTTTTTCATTTTTCGATCTCTCTTTTCTCGGATATTTGTCCTGAGGCCAGAGCCTAAGCCTGCCCTGATGAAAAGAAAAGTGGGTTTTGCGTTCGGTTCACCATGCGACCGGGGTATTTTGCCGACAACGAAGGAAGGCAGGTGTGTCTCGTGGTGTTGATTGTACCATACAGTTGTACGGGCCGTACCCGCGCAATGGGGGGGCTGGGGCGCTGGCATTGATGCTGGCTGGATGCGCGTATGCGCAACCTGTTTCCCTATGACTTCAAACATGCGGATCTACTGCGTGAAGATCAGATGTGAGGACACCTGCGCTAAACTGAAAGCCGTGTCGATTGAGCGCCACGTTCGCGGTAGGGGGTGATATTGTATTGCCCACGATAGCATTTTGAGAAATGTGACGGCGAGGCAAAGCCGCAGGCCAGTGCCACGTTGATCACGGTCATATCGGTTTGCATCAACAGGTTGCGGGCCTTTTGCAAGCGCAGCTCCATGTAATACCGCTTGGGTGATCGGTTCAGGTAGCGCCGGAACAGGCGCTCAAGCTGGCGGGTGGACATGCCCACGTCCTTGGCCAGGATAGAGGGGCTGATTGGTTCTTCGATATTGGCCTCCATCATCTGGATCACCTGGCTTAGCTTGGGGTGACGCACACCGATACGGGTGGGCACCGACAGGCGCTGGGTGTCCTGATCGGTGCGGATCGAGGAATAGATCAGCTGATCGGCCACCGCATTGGCCAGTTTCTCACCATGGTCATCGGCAATGATTTTCAACATCAGATCAATCGACGAGGTGCCCCCGGCGGTTGTCATCCGGTTGCCATCCATCACAAACACGGATTTGGTCAGCTCGATTTCGTCAAACTCTTCCAGAAAGCTGTCCTG
>DFBW01000267.1 GCA_002366775.1 Roseovarius sp. UBA3070
ATTGCCTCATTGCCCGATTTTGACCCCAACAATCGCCCGCGCCCCCCCACCAAGGGCAACCCCTCTGACAGCCCGCTGTTTAACCGCTCGGTGCAGGGGGTGTATGAGCTGGGTTCAACCTTCAAGATCTTTGCGGCGGCTCAGGCGATTGACCTGCAGCTGGTCAACCAAAACACGGTGATTGATACCTCGCCACCGCTGAAAGTCGGCGGGCGCAAGATTGGTGAGTTCAAAAACAAGAACTACGGTGTTCTGACCGTGGCGGACATCATCATCCAATCCTCCAACCGGGGAACCGGCCGCATGGCGCTGAAAATCGGGCCAAAGCGGCAAAAGGAATTCCTGAAATCCATGGGTTTCTTTGAGGCCACAGGCCTTGAGATTGTTGAGGCCAAAGGGGGTGCTCCTTTGTTGCCCAAGCGCTGGACTGACCTTTCGACCGTGACAATTTCCTATGGTCACGGGCTGTCCTCCAGCCCGCTGCATTTGGCGGCTGGCTATGCCACGATTGCCAATGGCGGCACGCGGATACGGCCAACGCTGCTGAAACGAGACAAGCCACAATATGGCGAGCGGGTGATGTCTGAGCAAACTGCAAAAACCGCCCAGAGCATGCTGCGCAAGGTGGTCACCGAAGGCACCGCCAGCATGGGCGACGTGCCCGGTTATGCAGTGGCTGGCAAAACCGGCACCGCCGACAAACCCAAAGAACGCGGGGGCGGGTATCACAAGGACAAGACCATTACGACATTCGCCAGCATGTTCCCGGCGCACAAGCCACAATATGTGCTGGTGGTCACCTTTGACGAGCCGGTTGAAACCTCGGGCAAGAAGCCCCGTCGTACCGCAGGCTGGACAGCCGTACCTGTCGCGGCCGAGATCATCCGTCGTGTGGCCCCGTTGTTGGGTCTGAGACCGCAGATTGAACCTCCTGTGTTAAGCGGTATAACGCTGACATCAAATTAAGCCGAAGGGCAAATCGTGGTGGGGCAGACGACAACATTAGCAGGGCTGGGGCTGACCGCACAGGGCGGGCGCTCGGCGGATGTAACCGGGTTGGCCGTGGACAGCCGCGAGGTGAAGGACGGCTTTTTGTTTGCCGCGTTGCCCGGCACTCGGGTGCATGGGGGCACGTTTATCCAATATGCGCTGCGTCAGGGGGCCGGGGCCATTCTGACTGATGCGCAGGGGGCCGAGATCGCCAAAACTGAGCTGGCCAACAGTGATGCCGCCCTGATCATTGCCGCAGACCCGCGCCAGACGTTGGCCTATGCTGCTGCCTTGTGGTTTGGCCGCCAGCCCGAGACCATGATTGCCGTGACCGGCACCAACGGCAAAACATCTGTGGCGTCCTTCACCCGGCAAATCTGGGCTGCGCTGGGGTTTGATGCGGTCAATCTGGGCACCACCGGGGTTGAAGGTGCCTATAGCGCCCCTCTGGCCCACACCACGCCCGAACCTATAACGCTGCACCGGGTGCTGGCCGAGATCGAAGCCAATGGGATCACCCATGCCGCGATGGAGGCCTCCTCGCACGGATTGGAGCAACGCCGCCTGGATGGGGTGAGGTTGGCCGCCGCCGGGTTTACCAATTTCACTCAGGACCATCTGGACTATCACGACAGTTTTGACGCGTATTTTGCCGCCAAGGCCGGGTTGTTTGCCCGTGTTCTGCCCGATGAGGGTGTGGCGGTGATCAATGTGGATGATCCGCGTGGCCGCGAGATGGCAGATATAGCGCTGGATCGTGGTCAGGAAGTGATCCGTGTTGGCCGCGATCCGAGCTGCGATCTCCACCTTCAGGCACAGCGATTTGATGCCACAGGCCAGGAGGTCCGCTTTGCCTGGCATGGCCGTGTACATCAGATGCGCCTTGGGTTGATTGGCGGGTTTCAGGCCGAAAACCTATTGTTAGCCGCCGGTCTGGTGATTGCTTCGGGCTCTGACCCGGACCGCGTGTTTGAAACATTGCCACAAATGCAAACCGTACGAGGCCGCATGCAACTGGCCGCAACCCGCCAAAATGGCGCGGCGGTGTTTGTGGATTATGCACATACGCCTGATGCCGTCGCCACTGCGTTAAAGGCGCTTCGCCCGCATGTGATGGGGCGTTTGGTGGCCATCGTTGGTGCGGGCGGTGATCGTGATCCGGGTAAGCGGCCATTGATGGGGCAAGCGGCGGCTGAAAACGCCGATATCGTGATTGTCACGGATGATAACCCACGCAGCGAAGACCCGGCGCTTATTCGGGCTGCGGTTATGCAGGGCTGCCCCGAGGCGTCTGAAATTGGCGATCGGGCCGAGGCGATCTTGCGCGCAGTGGATGCGCTGGGGCCGGGGGATGCTTTGCTGATTGCCGGCAAAGGCCATGAAACCGGCCAGATCGTGGGCGACGATGTGCTGCCGTTTGACGATGTTGAACAAGCCAGCGTGGCTGTGGCTGCCCTTGACGGGGGCATCGCATGAGCCTGTGGAGCGCTGAAGGCGCCGCAAAGGCCACAGGTGGGCAGGCGCGCGGGGCATGGCAGGCCAATGGCGTATCCATTGATACCCGCACATTGCAGCCCGGTGATTTGTTTATCGCGTTGAAAGATGTCCGTGACGGGCATGACTTTGTGGCGCAGGCGCTGGCAAAGGGCGCCGCCGCCGCAATGGTCAGCCATATCCCTGAGGGCGTGGCGACAGATGCCCCCTTACTGGTGGTGGATGATGTTTTGCCGGCACTTGAGGCCTTGGGAATTGCCGCCCGCGCACGCACCAAGGCGCAGGTGATTGCCATCACCGGTTCGGTTGGAAAAACATCGACCAAGGAAATGCTGCGCGATGTGCTGGGCGGGCAGGGGCGCACCCATGCCGCCGAGGCCAGCTATAACAATCATTGGGGTGTGCCTCTGACCTTGGCGCGGATGCCGGTGGACACTGAATTTGCCGTGATTGAGATCGGCATGAACCATCCCGGTGAAATCGCGCCGCTTGCCAGAATGGCGCGCCCGCATGTGGCGCTGATCACGACTGTTGCAGCGGCCCATCTGGAAGCGTTCGACAATATCGACGGCATCGCACGAGAAAAAGCCGCGATTTTTGAGGGGCTTGAGCCCGGCGGCGTGGCGATCGTGAATGGTGATGTGGATAGCGCGCCCATTTTGGTGGCCGCCGCGCAAAAGGCTGCATCACAGGTGATCACCTTTGGCGCAGATGACGCCAATCATCACCGCCTGACCAATGTGCAGCTGGGCGACGGTGTGACCATCGCGCAGGCACAGGCCGGTGACACCAAACTGTTGTTCAAACTGAGCGTTGCAGGTCGACATTTTGCCCATAATGCGCTGGCTGTGCTGGCGGCGGTTGAGGTGATGGGGGGCGACATTGCGGTGGCGGCCACGGATCTGGGCCGTTGGGTGCCCCCCGGCGGGCGCGGCACCCGCGAGGTTGTCTCGCTGGATGCCGCCGACGACAGGCTGACAATTGATCTGATTGATGACGCTTTCAATGCCAATCCCACGTCGATGGCGGCCTCGCTTGAGGTGCTGGCGGCGTCGACCCCAACCGAGGGTATGGGGCGCATTGCCAAAGGTCGGCGCATCGCCATCCTGGGCGATATGCTGGAGCTGGGCCCGGATGAGGCGGCGCTGCATATGGACCTGGCCAATCTGGCGTCGATTGACGAGCTGACGCAGGTTCATTGTGTGGGGCCCCTGATGCAAGGTCTGTGGCAGGCCCTGCCCGAGGCCAAACGCGGCAAATGGGTTGCAACTGCGCCGGAATTGGCACAAGAGGCACATCGCCTGATAGATGCGGGTGACGTTGTGCTGGTCAAGGGCTCTAAGGGCAGCCGCGTCAGTCTGATTGTGGAGGCCTTGCGCCGCGCCGGGCGACCACGGGAAAGGAACGAGTAGATGTTGTATTGGTTGACCGCTTGGTCGGATGGCGGGGATTTTTTCAACCTCTTTCGCTATATTACCTTCCGTTCGGGGGGGGCATTTATGACCGCTTTGTTGTTTGGTTTCATCTTTGGCCAGCCTCTGATCAATGTGTTGCGGCGCAAGCAGGGCAAGGGGCAGCCGATCCGTGAAGACGGCCCCGAAACTCATTTTGCCAAATCCGGCACACCTACGATGGGTGGGTTGTTGATTGTGGGCGCGCTTGTGACCTCAACGTTGATGTGGGCGCGGCTTGATAACCCGTTTGTCTGGCTGGTGCTGTTTGTGACGCTGGCGTTTGGCGCAATTGGCTTTGCGGATGATTACGCCAAGGTGTCCAAGCAGAATGTTACCGGTGTTTCGGGCAAAATCCGATTGGGTCTTGGGTTTGTTATTGCTGGTATCGCGTCATGGTGGGCCACGATGTACCACCCTGATGCGTTGCAATATCAACTGGCGTTGCCGGTGTTCAAAGACACGCTGATCAATATGGGCGTCTTTTTCATTCCCTTCGCGATGTTTGTTATCGTGGGGGCGGCCAATGCGGTGAACCTCACTGATGGGCTTGACGGGCTGGCGATTATGCCGGTGATGATTGCAGCGGGCGCATTGGGTATCATCGCCTATGCTGTTGGCCGGGTCGATTTTACGGAATATCTGGATGTGCATTATGTGCCGGGCACAGGTGAAATCCTGGTTTTTGTGGCCGGTCTGGCAGGCGGGGGGCTGGGGTTTCTTTGGTATAACGCGCCACCTGCTGCTGTGTTCATGGGGGACACCGGATCATTGGCGTTGGGCGGGGCATTGGGGGCCATTGCCGTGGCCACCAAGCACGAGATCGTACTGGGCATCGTCGGCGGGCTTTTTGTTGTTGAGGCACTGAGCGTCATCATTCAGGTGCTTTACTTCAAACGCACCGGCAAGCGGGTGTTTCTGATGGCACCGATCCATCACCATTATGAGAAGAAGGGCTGGGCCGAGCCACAGATCGTGATCCGTTTCTGGATCATCGCGTTGATCCTGGCGATGATTGGCCTTGCCACCTTGAAGGTCCGCTAATGGGAGCGGTGCGTGATACCCGTGCAATGATCACCGGCATGGCGCCGGTGCTGGACGAAGCGCTTTATCATTTTTGTGTGTCCGAAGACAAAACCCTTGTGGAACACGCATTGGCCATTTTCCGCGAGGACGAGGGCCTGACCCTGATCCTGAGCGATGCACTCGCGGTGGCCCATGGGTTGCAAACTGACCTGCCGATGCGGCGTATCACGTTGAGCGTGCATTCTGCCCTCGATGGTGTCGGGCTGACCGCTGCGGTGGCCACGGCCTTGGCACAGGGTGGTATCCCATGCAACATGGTCGCAGCCTTTCACCACGATCACGCCTTTGTTCCGGCTCAGCAGGCCGAACAGGCGATGGTGATACTGACCGAGTTGGCAAAGCGCTAGGGGGCTTTTGATGATACCAGTCACCGGATTTCAAGGCGCGCGGGTTGGCGTGCTGGGCCTGGGCCGCTCGGGCTTGTCGGCGGCGCGGGCCTTGCGTGCAGGCGGCGCGGTGCCTGTGTGTTGGGACGACAATGAACTTGCCCGCGACGTGGCCGAGGCCGACGGGTTTGAGATCAAAGACCTGTCCAGGCAAGGCGCGTTTGACGATATCGCCAGCCTGATCGTTAGCCCCGGCATTCCACATCTTTATCCGACACCCAACAAAGTGGTGGCGGCGGCCATGGCTGTCGGCGTTCCGGTGGACAATGACATCGGGTTGTTTTTCCGCTCTTTTGGCAGTGATGGCTGGCAGATGCATGACATCCCGCCGCGCGTGATTGCGGTGACCGGCAGTAACGGCAAATCCACCACCTCGGCGTTGATCCATCATGTGTTGGAGCACGTCGGCCGTGATGTGCAACTGGCGGGCAATATTGGCCGTGGTGTGCTGGATATTGACCCGCCCGGTGATGGCGGCGTGGTGGTGTTGGAGCTGTCGAGCTATCAGACCGAATTGGCCCGCGCCCTGACGCCTGATATCGCGGTGTTCACCAATCTGTCGCCTGATCATCTGGATCGCCACGCCGGGCTGGGCGGCTATTTCGCCGCCAAGCGTCGGCTTTTTGCCGAAGGCGGACCGGACCGGGCGATCATTGGCGTGGATGAGGATGAGGGCGTGTTTCTTGCAGGTCAGCTGTCGGAGGCACCGGGCGATGACCGGGTGATCCGTGTGTCGGTTGAGAGCAAGCTGAGCGGGCCGGGCTGGTCGGTTTTTGCGCGCAAAGGGTTTCTGAGCGAATACCGCAAAGGGCGTCAGGCGGGCTCGATCGACTTGCGCGCCATCAAGGGCCTGCCGGGCGCGCACAACCACCAAAACGCCTGTTCTGCATATGCCGCATGCCGCACGTTGGGGTTGGCCCCCAAGGTGATTGAGGCGGGCTTTGCCAGCTTTGGTGGCTTGCCTCATCGCAGTCAGATCATCGCCGAAGCAGGCGGTGTTACCTATGTGAACGACAGTAAGGCCACCAATGTGGACAGCGCTTTGAAGGCGCTGCAGGCGTTTGAAAACATCCGCTGGATCTGTGGCGGGCTTGAAAAAGACGGCGGTGTTGACGGGCTAACACCTGGCCTGCCCAATGTGGCCAAGGCCTATGTCATTGGGCGTGAGGCCGCGCAGTTTGCCATGCAGCTGGAAGGTATTGAGTGCCAGGTATGCACCACAATGGCCAGCGCCGTAGAGGCCGCCATGGCCGAGGCCAAGCCAGGCGATACCGTTCTGTTGGCCCCGGCTGCCGCCAGCTTTGATCAATACGACAGCTTTGAGCGTCGCGGTGAAGATTTCATGGACCAAGTGCGGGCGCGGATTTAGGACTGCCGTGGTTCGTGGCCTTGCGGCCTGCCAATCGGGCAGGGGCGCAAGTCTCAGACGTTGCAAAATCTGCCAAACACTCCGAAACTGGCGTCGTAACCTGCCCTCGCCACGGAGCCACCCATGAGCACCCACCTTGCCCCCGCCACCATTGATGAATTTCGAACCCAAGGTGCCACTGTGCTGAAGGGGGTGTTCAAGGATTGGGCCGACACCCTGACCGCAGGCGTTGACTATAACATGGAACATCCCGCCCCCACCGCGCGCGATTATCGCACAGATGAGGGCGGGCGTTTCCTGTCAGATTATTGCAATTGGGATCGCATTGATGCCTACCGCGATTTCATTTTCAACTCGCCCGCCGCCCAGATCGGGGCCGAGCTGATGGGCAGCACCTCGGTGCGTCTGTTCCATGAACATGTCATCGTCAAAACCGCCAATACCGGCATGCCCACGCCCTGGCATCAGGATTTGCCCTATTACTGCGTGGATGCCACACAAACCGTCAGCATCTGGATCCCGCTGGATGATGTGCCGCGGGAGCGCACGCTGGAATTCGTGGCGGGTTCGCATTTGTGGGGCAAGCACTATCGCCCGCAACGTTTTGACGGCACTGCGCTGAATGAAAATGACGGGTTGGAGGACCTGCCCGACATCAACGGCAAACGCGACGAGTATGATATCCTCGGCTGGGCGCTTGAGCCGGGCGATGCGGTGGCGTTTGATTACCGGACAGTTCACGGCGCACCGGCAAACACCTCCAAGTCAGCACAACGCCGGGCGTTTTCGCTCAGGTTGCTGGGCGATGATGCCACTTTCGCGCGGCGTGAGGGGGTTATCACCTCGCCACCGTTTGACGGGGTTACCCTCAAACATGGGATGGCGATGGATGCGCCGGAATTCCCGGTGCTGATCTGAGCGGGCTTGCAGATTTTGGCCATAGCGCGATCGTCTGGATTTCGGGTCAAAGCGGTCAACTGCTTAGACCTGGCAACAAAAGGCCAACGTCAGCCCCTGGGGTGGCGATCCGACAGTTGTTAGGAAGCGCTTTATGCCTGCAAAATACGTCCATAAGACCGAAAGAAGCACCTAAAGCGTATCGCCTTTAACCTGAGGCAGGCAAATGGCGATGCGCAGCCCGACATATGAACGTTGCGGGCGTTTCGGGCAAAACCTCTGAGTTAGGTTTTACGCGAAACGCTTTAGCTCAGACCTATCGCCAGCCCAAGGGAGGGGCTAACGATGGCCGGGCCGCTAAAGCGG
>DFBW01000081.1:0-2257 GCA_002366775.1 Roseovarius sp. UBA3070
CACCTTCCAGCACCAGATCATCCGCACCCGGTTCATCCAGCTTGATTTCATACTGAAAACCCGAGCACCCACCGCCCTCAACGGCCACGCGCAGGGCCTGGCCCTGTTGGCCTGCACCAATGGCGGCCAGCTGTTCAAAGGCACGCGATGTCACTTTGGGGGGTAGGTTCATGAAATGCGCTCCGGTGGGCGGTTTAATTGTCGTTGCGATTGCAATATATGTCCCCTTGGGACAGGCGACAAGGATTAGCGATAGATGCAGGCTCTTTATGCCCTTGATCCAAGCAAAGCGCGTGGTCGGCTGGTGGCCGAGGAAGAAAGCGCGTTTCGCTCATGTTATCAGCGTGACCGTGACCGGATCATCCATTCCAGCGCGTTTCGGCGGTTGAAGCACAAAACCCAGGTGTTTGTGGAACACGAGGGTGATTATTTTCGCACCCGTCTGACCCATTCTATCGAAGTGGCACAAGTGGCGCGTACCATCGCCGGGGCCTTGCAGCTGAACGGCGAGCTGACCGAGGCGGTGGCACTGGCGCATGATCTGGGCCATACGCCTTTCGGGCACACCGGCGAGGATGCGCTGAATGCTTTGATGCAACCCTATGGAGGGTTTGATCATAACGCGCAGGCCGTGCGGATTGTCACATCGCTGGAACGCCACTATGCGGATTTTGACGGGCTGAACCTGACGTGGGACACGCTGGAGGGCATCGCCAAACATAACGGGCCAGTGGTGGGTGAATTGCCCTATGCCTTGGCAGAGTATGACACGCGCCATGATCTGGAGCTGCACACCCATGCCTCAGCCGAGGCTCAGGTGGCCGCATTGGCCGATGACATTGCGTATAATAACCACGACCTGCACGACGGGCTGCGCGCCGGGCTATTTGACGAAAGCGATATTCTGGACCTGCCCATTATAGGGCCGGCATATGCCAGGGTGGATGCGAAGTATCCGGGTCTAGACAGCTATCGGCGCCGTCATGAGGCGCTGCGCCGGGTGTTTGGTGTGATGGTTGAGGATGTGATCACCACATCACAGGCCAATCTGGCGCAGCATGATCCGCAAAGCGCCAGGGCGGTCCGGCACCTGGGCCAGCCGGTGATCCGGTTTTCCCCCGCGCTGTGGGCCGACCTGAAGGTGATCCGCGCCTTCCTGTTCAAACATATGTACCGCGCGCCTGTTGTGGTTGAGATGCGCACACGGGTGACAACTGTTGTTGAAGAATTGTTTCCATATTACATGGCCCACCCCGAAGCCTTGCCCGACACCTGGCAGTCCGCGGTGACGCGCGCGCAGGGCGACACAGCTCTGGCCCGTCTGATCAGTGATTACATCGCCGGAATGACAGACCGCTACGCGCTTCAGGCCCATGCAAAGCTGTTGGGTGGTCCCGGCGGGGCCGGTGAACACGGGTGATTGACGGCAATGCCATGGGTGGTAAACCAGCGCTCAACGCGACGAAGGAAAACCGATGAATCTTTTTACCGATATCCGCGCGCTGGTGCTTGAGGCGCTGACGGCCATGCAGACGGCAGGCGATCTGCCTGGTGGTCTCGATTTTACCAATGTTGCAGTAGAACCCCCGCGTGATTCTGCCCATGGTGATATGGCCACCAACGCGGCTATGGTGCTGGCCAAACCGGCTGGGGCCAAGCCGCGCGATATTGCCGAGGCTCTGGCCGCGCGGTTGTTGGACGATCCGCGTGTTGAGGCCGCTGATGTGGCTGGTCCTGGGTTTTTGAACCTGCGATTGTCGCCGTCCCTTTGGCACGACGTCACCCGCGCCGCGTTGCAGGCGGGCGATGGCTTTGGCCGCTCCACCACGGGGCAGGGCGTCAAGGTGAACGTTGAATATGTTTCCGCCAACCCCACCGGGCCATTGCATGTGGGCCACACCCGCGGTGCGGTCTTTGGGGATGCGCTGGCCAGTCTGCTGGATTTTGTCGGCTATGATGTCACCCGCGAATATTACATCAATGACGGCGGCGCGCAGGTCGATGTCTTGGCACGCTCGGTCTATTTGCGCTACCTTGAGGCACACGGCCAGGAGGTGGCGTTTGAGGATGGCACATACCCCGGTGATTACCTGATTGACGTGGGCAAGGCGCTGAAGGCCAAGGTTGGGGATGCCTATGTGGATCAGCCCGAAGCCAACTGGCTGCAAGAGGTCCGCGAGTTTGGCACCGAGGCGATGATGGACCTGATCCGCGCAGATCTGGCCGCTTTGGGTGTGAAAATGGATGTGTTTTATTC
>DFBW01000081.1:2306-3449 GCA_002366775.1 Roseovarius sp. UBA3070
GTGCTGGAGCCGCCCAAAGGCAAAAAGCCCGAAGATTGGGAACCGCGCGAGCAAACCTTGTTCCGCTCGACGGAACATGGCGATGATGTGGACCGCCCGGTGAAGAAATCCGATGGGACATGGACCTATTTCGCGCCTGACATTGCCTATCATTATGACAAGATTTCCAGAGGCTTCGACGCCCTTATTGATGTACTTGGCGCCGATCACGGCGGCTATGTGAAACGGTTGAAGGCGGTCGTGTCGGCACTGTCGGATGGCGATGTTTCGCTGGATATCAAGCTGACCCAACTGGTGAAGCTGTTCAAAGATGGGCAGCCCTTTAAAATGTCAAAACGGGCAGGCACCTTTGTGACCCTGCGCGATGTGGTTGATCAGGTGGGCGCGGATGTGACCCGCTTTCACATGCTGACCCGCAAGAACGACGCACCGCTGGATTTTGATTTTGACAAAGTGCTGGAGCAATCCAAGGATAATCCGGTGTTTTATGTGCAATATGCCAATGCGCGGGTAAACTCGGTTCTGCGCAAGGCAGACGAGGCGGGGCTGGCCGTGGATGACGCCACTCTGGCCGCCGCCGACCTCAGCATTCTGAGTGACGCCGCACAATTGTCTGTTGCCAAAAAGCTGGCGGAATGGCCACGTCTGGTGGACATCGCGGGCCGCACAAACGAGCCGCACCGCGTGGCGTTCTATCTCTATGATCTGGCCAGCGAATTGCATGCTCTGTGGAACCGGGGCAACGACAATCCAAGCCTGCGCTTCCTTGATGACGACAATCCTGCCGCTTCGCAGGCGAAAATCGCCCTCGCGCGTGCTGTAACCGTTGTTATTTCCGCAGGTCTTGGTATCTTGGGGGTAACTCCGGTAACCGAGATGCGGTGATAAACCGTGCAAATGGCCGGGGTTGAGGCAGATCATCATCCCTGGCGACCATGTATCGCCAGAGAAAACGAGGCGAGACATGGCAGAAATGCACGAGACGCGGCCCATGGCTGTGGGCAGGCAGAAATCATCCCTTTCGACGGCAACCAACCTGTTGGGCGCGGCGATATCCCTGGCTTTGCTGGTGGGGGTTGGTGTCTGGGGGTACAAGCTGTTGATGCGCGATGTCAGCGGGGTGCCCGTGGTGCGTGCCGTCGA
>DFBW01000126.1:0-9945 GCA_002366775.1 Roseovarius sp. UBA3070
GCGCGCGTGCCACGGCCATAAGAGGCGTCAATTGCGCCCTCATAAAAGCCGGCCCATTTCAGGGCGATTTGCAGCTCTGCGCGTTGATCGCGGGTCAGGTCACGTTCGCTGGCGCGCGCTTCACGCGGGGTTTCGTCGGCGGGCTCGGGGTCTGGTTCAACCACCGGCTGGATTTCGGGTTCAGTGACATCTGCCTCGGCCACGTCAGGCTGAGCAGTCTCTTCCTGGCCAATGCTCTCAAGCAGGTTTGCCCCAACGGGCCAGAATTGTTGCTGATAATCAGAACTCAGGGCGACATAACTATCGCGCGGGATGAGCTGTTCGGCCCGGTAAACCTGCAATACCTGCTGGGCCTCTTCTGAGGTAAATGGCCCGATGGCGATAACATACCATCCAGCCCCAATGGAAAATCCGTTCACGTCCTGCAGGTTCGCCGCATATTGGCGGATGGATTGCTGTGCACGGTTCAGGCTGGGCTGTGCTTCAACCTGCACCCAGAAGGTTTGTTGTGCGGTTGCCGTTGTTGCAAGCATGAAAATTGAAAAAACAAATGAAATTACCAGTCGCGTCATGAAATTAGTCTGCCCTTATCGATGTGGTCCAAAAACTGGATTCCCAGCCTTTTATCAAATCTGCGGCGCGGCGCATCCAAAATAATCAATAAGGCGATTGCGGAAATTGAAGGAAGGTCCATACCGGACGCTGGAATTGGGATTTGGCGACACCAGTTGGCGTGTATCAAACACTATGATGGTGAGGTGATTGTGGTTTGCTGCGGGACGTGTCTGGTATCGTTAATGAGTGCGTATCGGCAATGATGGTATGTCAAATTTGACATGTCACCTTGGTGGGGCATTGTAGGTCGCAAATCGCTAACACAGAAGAGGGAGTGATGGGATCAACGATGTTTGATCCCAAGGACGGGCGCTCAATGTGAAGGCAATGTTTGCTGACATGTCAAATTTGACATGTCATCGTTTTCCATAAGCTGTTGTGTGACGCTACAACCGGGCGCAACGTGCTATCCCAGCATCTGTTGTGCGCCACTCCTACTCACCAACCATAGATGGCAAAGTAATCGCCCCCCTTACACCGATTGTTAAGGGACACATGTCAAATTTGACGTGTCTACAGGGATGTCTGCAATATCAACAACCACACGGATAAATCGCCATGTTCGCCTATCGCCCCGACAAATTTACCGCCACTTATGCCCAAGCGCAGGGCAAAGAAATCTGGGCCTTTCTCCACCGGCCTGAAAATCTGCTCCGCATGGAAACGGCCTCTTATCTGCGCCGCCCGGCGCTAGAGCCCTTGGCGCCTTACCTGCTCAGTGAATTCGGCGCAGAGGTGGCCCAACGACGGGTCAAACAAATGATCGGCCATATGACCCGCCAGATCGTTGAAGCGCGCGGATACCATCTGAAGCAAAGTAATGTGCGTATAACGCGGCGCGGAAATATCTTTGCCAGCGGGTCGCGTTATGAACAGCCCGAGCCCGCAGCGTAAGCCCGCCAAACCCACCATCTAAATCCGGCGATTGACCCCATCCAAGCCGCGCCGTAGGTAGGGCGCGAAACGCTCCTTTCGGCTTATGAGGATGGTATGGCGGATAATCCAAATAAACCACGCAGTTTTCAGGAAATCATTCTGCGCCTGCAGGACTATTGGGCGGCGCAGGGCTGTGCTGTGATGCAGCCCTATGACATGGAAGTTGGGGCAGGCACCTTTCACCCGGCAACCACGTTGCGATCGCTGGGGTCAAAACCCTGGGCTGCGGCCTATGTGCAACCCTCGCGCCGCCCCACTGATGGGCGCTATGGCGACAGCCCCAACCGGTGGCAGCATTATTATCAGTATCAGGTGATCATCAAACCCAGCCCGCCGGATTTGCAGGCGATCTATCTTGGATCGCTCAAGGCCATCGGCATTGATATGGACCTGCACGACATCCGCTTTGTCGAGGATGACTGGGAAAGCCCTACGCTGGGGGCTTGGGGTCTTGGCTGGGAAGTCTGGTGTGATGGCATGGAAGTCAGCCAGTTCACCTATTTCCAACAGGTTGGCGGACATGATTGCAAACCTGTCAGCGGAGAGCTGACCTATGGGTTGGAACGCCTTGCGATGTATGTGCTGGGCTTTGATGATGGCAATGACATGCCGTTCAATGACCCGGACGCCTCAATTCCGTTGACCTATGGCGATGTCTTCCGCGATGCAGAGGCGCAATACGCCCGCTGGAATTTTGATGTGGCCGACACCGACACGCTGTTCCAGCATTTCCTGGATGCCGAGGCCGAGTGTGGCCGGATCCTTGAGCAGCCCGCAGATGACCCTAAAACTGGCCGCCGCATCGTTATGGCACTGCCGGCCTATGACCAATGCATTAAGGCCAGTCATATCTTCAATTTGCTGGATGCGCGCGGCGTGATCTCGGTCACTGAGCGGCAGGCATATATCGGGCGGGTGCGCACCTTAGCCAAAGCCTGTGCCGATGCCTATGTGCAGACCGAAGCCGGGGGATACGGCGCGTAATGGGTAAATTTTTAGCAGGGGTTATCCTGATGTCAGCATTGGCCGCCGGATTGGCGATGTATTACTTGCAGGTCTATCACTTCTACGAAGAGGTGAGCGCCAATGGCACAGATGATGTGCAGTTGGTCAGCCTTGTGTCTGGCCAGCCCGAGCCGGTTTTATATGACGGCTTTGAAGCGATTGACGCCACATCCTCGCCCATCCGGTATCGCGCGTGTTTCACCACCACGATGAGCCACGCCATGTTGTCGGAAACTTATGAAATCTATGACGCCGCCGAGCCGTTGGTAGCCCCAAAATGGTTTGACTGCTTTGATGCCGGTGCCATTGGCCTGGCATTGGAAGAGGGCCGCGCACTGGCATTTCTGGGCACCAAAGACATCCAGTATGGGATCGACCGCATTGTCGCCATCACCGAAGACGGCAAGGGATATGTCTGGCACCAGATCAACCGCTGCGGCGAGATTGTCTTTGACGGCAACCGCGCGCCCGATGATTGCCCCGTACCTCCGCAAGGATATTAAGCCATGCCTGATCTGCTGATTGAACTGTTTTCCGAGGAAATCCCGGCCCGCATGCAGACCCGTGCGGCGGCGGACCTCAAGGAACGTCTTACCAACGGGCTGGTTGACGCTGGTCTGACCTATGGCGGCGCTGCTGCGTTTTCTACCCCGCGCCGTCTGGCGTTGGCGGTGCAAGATGTGTTGGCCCAAAGCCCCACAGTAAAAGAAGAGCGCAAAGGTCCACGCGTGGATGCACCCGAAAAAGCCATCGAAGGCTTCTTGCGTGGCGCCGGGGTATCACGCGGCGATCTTGAGGTGCGGGACGAGAAAAAGGGCCAGGTCTATTACGCCTCGATCACCAAGCCGGGCCGCCCGGCGGCTGCGATAATCGCCGACGTGCTGGACGATGTGATCCGCAACTTTCCGTGGCCAAAATCCATGCGCTGGGGCAATGGCGCATTGCGCTGGGTGCGGCCTTTGCACTCGATCCTGTGCATTCTGACGGATGACGCGGGCGAGGTTTCGGTTGTCGATCTGGACGTTGATGGCCTTAAGGCCGGCGACACCACCGAAGGGCATCGGTTCATGGGGGAAGGGCGTTTTGCCGTCACTTCGTTTGAGGATTACGCCGCCAAGTTGAAGCGCAACAAGGTGGTGCTGGACGCTGGAGAACGCGCGGCACATATCTGGCAGGACGCCACAAATCAGGCCTTCGCCAACGGGTTGGAAGTGGTTGAAGACAAGGGCCTGCTGGCCGAAGTGGCCGGGCTGGTGGAATGGCCTGTGGTGCTGATGGGCACGATTGATGAGGCGTTTTTGAGCCTGCCGTCCGAAGTGTTGAAAACCTCGATGCGTGAACACCAAAAGTTCTTTTCGGTGCGCAATCCCAAAACCCAGCGGATTGAGCGCTTTGTCACCGTGGCCAATGTTGAAACCGCCGATCAGGGGGCAACCATTCTGGCGGGCAATTCACGGGTGCTGTCTGCGCGACTGGCGGATGCGGTGTTCTTTTGGGAGAACGATCTGCGCATTGCCAAGGCAGGCATGGGCGAGTGGATTGCCAAGCTGGAAAACGTGACGTTTGAGCGGCGCCTTGGATCACAGGCCGAGCGGATCAACCGAATTGCTGCCTTGGCTAAGGAGCTGGCCCCGGCGGTTGGCGCTGACCCCGATGTGGCCGAGCAGGCGGCGAAGGTCTGCAAGGCTGATCTGAGTTCTGAGATGGTCTATGAATTCCCCGAATTGCAGGGGTTGATGGGGCGCTATTATGCGATTGAGGCTGGCCTGTCCGAAGACGTGGCGATGGCCTGTGAAGAGCATTACTCTCCGCTCGGCCCCTCTGATGAGGTGCCAACACGGCTCGTGTCGGTCACGGTGGCGCTGGCGGATAAGCTGGATCTGTTGACCGGGTTTTGGGCGATTGATGAGAAACCGACCGGATCGAAAGATCCGTTTGCCCTGCGCCGCGCGGCACTTGGGGTTATTCGGCTGGTTTTGGAAAACGGTTTGCGTTTGCCGTTGGACCGTTTTCTGGACAGCCAGCTGTTGAAGCACAAGATCGCGCTGCACCGCGCCAAAGCCAGCAGCGGTGACATTGATACGCTCGAAGAGGTTCTGGATGAAATTGCCGATCATGGCGTGTTTGGAGCGGCGTTGCATGCCGTGATTGACAGACGCACCAAGGGTGAAGCTGCCCCGGATACCTCTGAGGGCAGTGTGTTGCGCACTGTTGGTGACGCGCTGCCGGATCTATCCACGGATTTGCTGGCATTTTTTCATGATCGCTTGAAGGTATATCTGCGTGACCGCGGCGTGCGCCACGACGTGATTGACGCCTGTCTGACACTGGGTCGGGGGGATGATCTGAGTTTGATTGTGGCCCGGGCCACTGCCCTGAGTGATGCGTTGAAAACCGATGACGGTGAAAACCTTGTGCAGGGGTTCAAGCGGGCCAATAATATTCTGACGCAGGCCGAGGAAAAGGACGGGGTCGAGTATTCCTATGGCGCGGATGTGAAGTTTTCCGAAACCGACGAGGAGCGCGCGTTGTTTGGTGCCCTTGATGCGGTAGAGGGGCAGATCACCACGGCAATAGAGGCCGAGGATTTTGCAGCTGCCATGGCGGCGATGGCCACATTGCGCACCCCGATTGATGCGTTTTTTGAGGCTGTGCAGATCAACACTGACAATGAGGTGATCCGGCGCAATCGGTTGAACCTGCTGTCACGCATCCGCCAGATTTGCGGGCAAGCGGCTGATTTGGCGCGGATCGAGGGATAATTCAGCAGAACGTCTGCCCGGAATCAGGGCGAAGCCGCCGGTCCAGCGCCTGCCGCTTCTTTGGGCTGGCGACAGGTGTGTCTCAGCGTGTCATTTATTCTAAAGCGTATCGCCTTTAACCTGAGGCAGGCAAAAGGCGAGGCGTACCGCGACATATGAACGTTGCAGGCGTTTCGTGCAAAACCTCTGATTCAGGTTTTACGCGAAACGCTTTATTGGCGGTTACTCGTGGGTAAAGTGCCTTTGAACATATGCCGGTTCGCCACCCCAGAGGCTGACCATGGCCCGGCTTGTGTACAGCTAGGCTAGAATGGCCAACCCATCCTAAAGCTGCCCTTGCTTTGCATGTCATCCCGCGTATGCTGCGCCCATGACATATGGGTGCTGCAGTGCAGAATAATGACCAACATATCACTTTGATTACGCCCGACGCCCCGATGGCGGCCGAGACCCATGGCGGGCGGGCGAAATGTTTGCAGCGGTTGGCGCGGCTTGATTTGCCTGTGCCCACCACCATTGCGTTGTCATTCGCAGCGGTGCACAAATTGGCGGCTGGTGAAACCCTTGATATGGAACGTATTTTATCCCCTTTTGGGGATAAGCCAATGTTGTGCGTGCGCCCATCGTCGGAAGATCCTGATTGGGGCGGGCCGGGGGCGATCCTGAATATCGGGATGAATGACGACCGCTTTGCCGAGCTGTCAAATCAGATTGGAAAAGCCGCCGCCGCCGCCCTTTATCTGCGGTTTGTTCAATCCTACGCGATTGACGTGGCGCGGCTTGATCCTGATCTGTTTGACGACATGCCCAGTGACCCCACAGTGGGCCTGCCCGAAGCGCTGCAAGCCTATGAGGCGGAGACCGATGAGGTGTTCCCGCAAGAGCCGGCAGTGCAGTTGCTTGAGGTTTTGCGCTCGATGGCGCGGGCGTGGGAAGGCACCTCGGCCCGGCTGTTGCGCCAGGCCAAAGGGGCGCCAGCGGATGCCGGGCTTGGCCTTGTGGTGCAGGCTTTGGTGCTGGGGTTAGGACGAGGCGACGCAGAGAGCGGCTCGGGTGTCATCCAGTTGGTGAACAGTGAAACCGGCGTGCGCCAGATCACTGGGCGGTATTTGTCGCAATCCCAAGGGCGTGACGCGTTGGGGCAATCGGCAGGGTCGTTGTATCTTGAGAAGGATGCACGCGGTGCCTCTTTGGAAGAACAGGCCCCTGAGGCGTTTGCCGAGTTAAAGGCCCATACTGCCCTGATGCGCGTGAAGCTGCGCGAGGAAATGCAGGCAGAGTTCACCATCGAGAACGGCAAGGTTTACCTGCTGGACGGGGTGCGTGTGGCACGCAATGCCCGCGCAGCTGTCAGTATTGCCGTGGCCTTGGCCGAGGATCAGATCATCCCGCGCGAAGAGGCGCTGATGCGCGTGGAACCCCGCGCACTGAATGAGCTGCTGCACCGCCAGGTTGACCCCGAAGCCGAGCGCGACATCATCGCCACGGGTGTTGCCGCCAGCCCCGGTGCCGCAAGCGGGCACATCGTGTTTACAGCCACCGAAGCGCAAGCCAGTGCTGCGCGGGGGGAGGCCTGCATTCTGGTGCGGCGCGAAACCAGTTCGGAAGATATCCGTGGTATGCACGCCGCCGCCGGGGTGCTGACTGAAAAAGGCGGGATGACCAGCCACGCGGCGGTGATTGGCCGCGGTCTGGGCCTGCCGTGTGTTGTTGGGGCCTCGGACATCGAGTTCCAACAGCGCCGCAAGCAGTTGAAGGGCCCACGGGGGCGCATCTTTAAAGAAGGCGATATTATCACCATTGACGGTACCACCGGCGAGGTTTTGCTGGGCGAAGCCCCAATGCTGGAGGCGGCGCGCGATCCGGCGCTCAAGACCCTGATGAGTTGGGCCGATGACATCCGTGATATCGAAGTGCGCGCCAATGCCGACACACCCGCTGACGCAGAAGTGGCGCGCGGGTTCAAGGCGCATGGTATCGGGCTGTGCCGCACGGAACATATGTTCTTTGAGGCCGACCGCCTGACCGTGATGCGCGAGATGATCTTTGCCGATACCTCTACGGATCGGGCCGAGGCACTGGAGCGGCTGTTGCCAATGCAGCGCGCGGATTTCATTGATCTGTTCCGCATTATGTCGGGCTTGCCGGTCTGCATCCGTCTGCTTGACCCGCCTTTGCATGAATTCCTGCCCACGGACCGCGCGGGCGAATTGCAACTGGCCGAGGCGCTGGATTTGCCGATATCGGATGTGAGCCGCCGGGTTGAGGCGCTGAGCGAATATAACCCGATGTTGGGTATGCGCGGTGTGCGCTTGGGCATCGCCATTCCCGAGATATACGAAATGCAGGCGCGCGCCATCTTTGAGGCCACAGTCGAAGCCAGCCGCGAAGGTGCACCTGTGGTGCCCGAGATCATGATCCCATTGGTCAGCGCCAAGCGTGAAGTTGAATTGGTCAAGGCCAAGGTCGATGCCGTGGCCGCCGCTGTTAGCCTGGAAACCGGGCAGACGTTCACCTACCGGCTGGGCGTGATGGTGGAAACACCGCGGGCCGCTTTGCGGGCGGGCGATATTGCGCCTCTGGTTTCGTTCCTTAGCTTTGGCACCAATGATCTCACGCAGATGGCTTATGGGTTGTCGCGTGATGACGCGGGCAAATTCATGTCCGAATATGTGCGGCAAGGCGTCTATCCAGAAGACCCGTTCCATTCGTTGGACGTCGACGGTGTGGGGGAATTGTTACTTATGGGGATTGAGCGCGGCAGAGCAACCAACCCTGATATTGTGATGTCGATTTGTGGTGAGCATGGTGGCAATCCCGAATCAATCGCATTTTGCCGGGATGCGGGATTTGACTATGTTTCATGCTCGCCGTTCCGGGTTCCGGTGGCGCGATTGGCCGCAGCCCAGTTAGCGGTGCGTGACAAGATCGGGTAGGGCAGGCCACCTTACCCCACAACATGGGCCAAGTGCGCTGTCGTACTGTCGCGTCGATTCGTCGCTGACAGGCCCCTGGGGTGGACGCAATGCCTTATTTCCGATAAATCGCGGCAAAGTTTTCCTAAATCCCCGGGGTGGGGCGGAGAGACATTCATGCTGCGAATTGCTATGATTTTGGGCCTGATCTGGCCCGGGGCCGCCTTTGCGGATACCCCTGTGAAAAAACTTGTGGCGCAGGAACAGCGCGTTCTTCAGGCGCTGTCGGCTGGTAAACGTGAGGCGTTGTTCAAACATGCGGACACCGATGTAAGCTATTCGCGCGAATGGCTGGCCAACAACAGTGTGGCCCAGGGCGACGCTGAGTGGCGTTGCCTGGCCGAGGCCCTGTATTTTGAAGCGCGCGGCGAAAGCGTGAAAGGCCAGTTTGCGGTGGCCGAAGTGATCATGAACCGTGTGGACCACGCGCGCTATCCCAATTCGGTGTGTGGTGTGATCCATCAGGGGACCGGGCGCAAATATGCCTGCCAGTTCACCTATACATGTGATGGGCATAAGGAGGTGATCTCCGAGCCGGCGGCGTTCAAACAGGTGGGCCGGGTGGCCAATCTGATGGTTCAGGGGGCTTCACGCCCGTTGACCAAGGGGGCGACACATTATCACACGCGTGCGGTCAGCCCAAAATGGTCACGCACGTTTCCGCGCACGACCACGATTGGGGTGCACCACTTCTATAAGCAACCCACGCGGGTATCATCGAACTAAGTTTGGTTTGACGCACATTCGTCTTTTCCAGCCACAGGATGCACCGGTTTTGGCGCAGCTTTTGCACGATTCGGTACACTCTGTCGGGGCACAGGACTATTCGCATGCCCAATTGGTGGCCTGGAGCCCTAGGCCCATAGACCCAAAATCATTTGCCCAACGGGTTGGTGACGGGCGCGATGTGTTTGTCGCGGTGAGTGATGAAAATGCGGCCATCGGCTTTATCGAGCTTGAAGCGAGCGGCCATATCGACTGTTTCTATTGTCGCCCTGATAAGGTGGGAACGGGCGTTGGGGCGGCTCTCTATCAACATTTAGAAGGCGTGGCGACAACGCGTCAGATGGTCCGGTTGTTTGTTGAGGCAAGCGAAGCGGCGCACCGCTTTTTCACCGCTCAGGGGTTTGGCACAGTGCGGCGTCAGGAGTTTGAGCGCAATGGCGTTCGTATCCATAACTATGTGATGGAGAAAACGCTCTAGCCAAGTGCGGCCTGGGGGGCAGGGTGCCTTGGGTATATTTACGATTTACACATCGGCATTCCGCCATTTTCCTTGCTGAAATTAAGAGGTACTCTGCTCGTATGCCTTATGTTTGGTCCGCCACGTCTGACAGCTCTGATGTCAATAAACTAGAGCTTTGGCCACATCGCTCCTTGCCGCGCAAAGGGTTCGCGGCCTTTATTCTGGGGACTTTCACGCTGATCACCATTCCGCTGTATGGCCTGTTGGGCACGGCACTGGTCTGGGGGCTGTTGCCGTTTTTGATGCTGACGGTCGCGGGGCTTTGGTGGGGGTTGGAACATTCCTATAAAACCGCCAGATTACAAGAGGTTTTGACCCTTGATCCTGAGATGATACATCTTGTGCGCACCAATCCTTCGGGGGTGGTGCAGGAATGGGAATGTAACAGCTATTGGGTGCAAGTGGC
>DFBW01000126.1:10081-19496 GCA_002366775.1 Roseovarius sp. UBA3070
GGGGCCAACCGTGCCAAAATCCATCTGACCGGTGTATAGTTCTTTCAATGCGCCCATGACCTTGCCCATATCACGGATGGAACTGGCGCCCGTGTCACTGACGGCTTTGTCGATGGCGCTGCTCACTTCGTCACCATTCAACTGACGTGGCAGGAATTCTTCGATCACCGTAATTTCAGCGCGTTCGCGTTCGGCCAGGTCAATGCGTCCGCCTTCTTCGTAGGCGCGCACGCTTTCATTGCGTTGCTTGGTCATTTTCCCAAGGATTTGCAGGATGTCCGCATCACTCACGCCGGTTTCGTTTCCATTGCCCCGCGCTGCGATGTCCTGATCTTTGATCGCGGCGTTGATCAGGCGCAATGTTGTCAGCCGATCAGCTGCTTTGTCTTTCATAGCCTGTTTAACGGCCGTATTGACCTGATCGCGCAAATTCATTTGATACATCCCGAGTGGTTGGTCACGAGACGCCGACCCTAGCCAAAGTTGCAGTTGGAGGCAAGCGCGCGGATGTGGATTTGCCGCGATACCAAACGTCCAGCTTTGGGTGCATCTTGGCACTTGACCCGCGCCGTGGGCCTCCGTAGTTTCCCGACAATTTGCACCCCCCGGAGAATCCTGATCATGGCCGATGCGCCTCAGTCTCACCCAACCGCCTGCCTGGCCCTCGCGGATGGAACGTTGTTTTATGGCAAGGGCTTTGGCGCTGTCGGCGAAACCACGGCAGAGTTGTGTTTCAACACCGCCATGACCGGGTATCAGGAAATCATGACTGACCCCTCTTATGCAGGGCAGGTGGTCACGTTTACCTTCCCGCATATCGGGAATGTCGGCGTGAACCCCGAGGACGATGAGGCCGCTGATCCGGTTGCCGCGGGCATGGTGGTGAAATGGAATCCGACCCAGCCCAGCAATTGGCGCGCAAGTGAACATCTGGCCGATTGGCTGGCCCGGCGTGGACGTATTGCCATTGGCGGCATTGACACCCGTCGCCTGACCCGCGCCATCCGCCAACAAGGCGCGCCCCATGTGGCACTGGCGCATGACCCGGATGGTAATTTTGATGTGGCCGCTTTGGTGGCCCGGGCGCGGGGTTTTGGCGGGCTTGAGGGGCTTGATCTGGCTAAGGATGTTACCTGTGCACAATCCTATCGCTGGGATGAGATGCGCTGGGCCTGGCCCGAAGGCTATGCGCGCCAGACCGCGCCTAAATACAAGGTTGTCGCCATTGATTTTGGTGCCAAGCGAAATATCCTGCGCTGTCTGGCCTCGGCTGGGTGTGAAGTGACTGTGCTGCCCGCAACCGCCACAGCGGATGAAGTGCTGGCGCATAAACCGGATGGCGTGTTTTTGTCCAACGGCCCCGGTGATCCGGCGGCGACGGGCGTGTATGCAGTGCCAATGATTCAGGGAATTTTGGCCGCGAATTTGCCGGTCTTTGGCATTTGTCTGGGTCACCAGATGCTGGCGCTCGCGCTTGGGGCACAGACCGTCAAGATGAATCACGGCCATCATGGGGCTAACCATCCGGTGAAGGATTTGGAGACAGGTAAAGTTGAAATTACCTCAATGAATCATGGGTTTGCGGTGGATAGTCAAACCTTGCCAGCCGAGCTGGTGGAAACTCATGTCTCGTTGTTTGACGGCTCTAACTGCGGTATCCGGGTGAAGGACCGCCCGGTGTTTTCGGTGCAGCACCATCCCGAAGCCAGCCCTGGACCTCAGGACAGCTTTTATCTGTTTGAACGGTTTGCAGCGTCGATGACGGCTTGATTTCTCTCAACCTGAAATTTGAGCTGACCGGACTGAAAAACTCCTGATCTTAATAACTTACGTCCCATGATTAACCCGTTGTTAAGGAAGTATTTACTTTCCATTAACCTATAGCAGGCACACTCAATTGCTGAAGGGTAAGTGAGGACTGCAAAAAATGGGCATTTCGGAACTACGCCAACTGGGGCCGCAGGCGCTGAAATATGCCGGTGAGACCAGCACGTTAGGGGATGAGCTGGTCAAAACGGGTACAATTTCAAAATCAGATGCGCTGTTGGCGCAACTGGTCAAAAGGCGTTGCGACACCTCTATTGAGCGGATTTTTAGCGCTGAGGGTCTGGCCAGCGAACGGCAATTGCTGGACGCTCATGCGAACCGTTTAAGTACGCTGACGTTATCGGCGGATGATCTGCAAGCGTCTCAACTGCTGGCAGATGGGTTTGATCCCCGTGACATGATCAAGCACGGGTTTGCCCCCCTGGCTGATGCTCGTGGTCGGCCTGTTGTGGCCACCGCACATCCTGATCAATTTCGAGAGTATGCCTCTGATTTACCAATGCATATTGCCGGCGCCCCGCGTGTGTTGGCAGGGCGGCAGGATATCCAAAACCGAATTGTTGATGATTTTCATACCGATTTGTCTTTTTATGCCGAAACGCGTGTGCAGGAAGCCGAAAGTTGCCGCCGCTGGGGCCATCGGGCGCATCGCCGGGTGGCTGCCATACTCACATGTCTGCTTCTATTGGCTGTCGTGATCCTGGCGTTCCCTACGGTGGTATTTTCGATCTTTGCAATTTGGGCTGCCTTTACCCTGGTGGTCACGGCGGGCATGAAAATGGCCGCGTTTGTATCAGCCATCACCGCAGAACCTGATGCGCCCCCCGCCCCGGAATCAATGCAACACAAGCCATTGCCCAAGGTATCTATCCTTGTGCCACTTTTCCGGGAAACTGAGGTTTTACATGCGCTTGTGGCGCGGCTTTCAACCTTGACCTACCCCAAGTGTTTGCTGGATGTGATCCTTGTGCTTGAGGAAGAAGACAAGCTGACCCAAGCCACTTTGGCAGAAATTGATTTGCCCCCATGGATTCGCGCTGTGATCTGCCCTGATGGCCAGCCTCGTACAAAACCGCGCGCAATGAATTATGCGCTGGATTTTTGCGAAGGGGATATTGTGGGCATTTTTGATGCCGAAGACGCACCCGACCCGGACCAGATCACAAAAGTCGCGCGCCGGTTTCAACACGCCCCGGAGGACGTGGCCTGTTTGCAGGGTATTCTGGACTATTATAATCCGAGCCAAAACTGGCTGGCACGGTGTTTCACCATCGAATACGCCACTTGGTTCCGGGTGATGTTACCCGGCATGGCGCGGCTTGGATTTGCCATTCCACTGGGCGGTACGACGCTCTATTTTAAACGGAATGTTCTTGAGGCGCTTGGAGGTTGGGACGCCCATAATGTGACCGAAGACGCGGATCTGGGCTTTCGTCTGGCACGCCATGGATATCGCACGGAAATGGTGCATACCACCACCGAAGAGGAGGCGAACTGCCGCTTCTGGCCGTGGGTCAAGCAACGCTCACGCTGGCTCAAGGGCTACATGACCACCTATCTGGTGCATATGCGCAATCCAGTGCAGTTGTTTCACCAGCTGGGCGCATGGAAATTCTTTGGGTTTCAGGCGCATTTTCTGACAGCGTTGTCGCAGTTTATCCTGGCGCCGGTTTTGTGGTCGTTCTGGCTCGTCTTGTTTGGCTTGCCACATCCGCTTGATCCGCTGGTATCACGCTCGGCGCTGGCTGTGATTGGCAGTCTTTTTCTATTGATTGAGGTTTTGAATATCGCCATCCACACCACGGCAGTCTCAGGGGCCAAGCACAGGTTTTTAATGCTATGGTCTCCGACCATGCATTTCTACTCTCCGCTGGGTGCTATTGCTGCGTATAAGGCGCTGTACGAACTTGTTTTCAAACCGTTCTACTGGGATAAAACCACGCATGGGCTGTCGCTCGCGGTGGTTGGGGCAAAGCCCTCAGACGGTGCTGTCGACTTCCCCTGAATCCAGTTTCAACCGGGTGACAAACGCCTTGGAAATATGTGCCTTCAGCGCCTCAGCGGCACGGGAGGTATCACGCGCTTCAATCGCTGAAACGATGGCGTCATGTTCGGCAATTGCGGCTTCATCACGGCCTACGGCAGCTAGTGATGTGGTTGCCAGCAACGCCATTGAGCGGTGTACAAGATCCAGCTGCTGCACGAGAAACCGGTTGTGCGAGGCCAGATGTATCTGCTTGTGGAACCGCCGGTTGGCGCGTGACATCGCGTCGGGATTGCCCATCAACGAGCGGTCTTCTTCGACCATATCGCGCAACACGTGTATTTCTTCGTCAGTTGCATGGCGCGCGGCCAGATTTGCAGCCAGCGCCTCAAGTTCAGCCCGCACCACATAAAGCTCGGCCAATTGATTGTGGTCCAGCGATGAGACAATCAAAGAGCGCCCGTCTCGGGTGAGCAATGATTGGGTTTCCAGACGTTGCAACGCCTCACGAATGGGGGTGCGCGATACACCCAGCCGATCTGCCAGATCGCTTTCAACCAGCCGGTCGCCGGGTTTATAAACGCCGCTGTCAATGGCATCGAGGATCAGCGTGTAAGCATCGGTCGGTTGCGATTTCATGCGCGTCAAGTCCCTCTGGCATTCGTCTTGCGCGACCCTAGACGCGGAACCCCCACGGTTTCAACCCTGAGCGTTGCACCCGGTGTAAAGCCGACCTAAGTTGGCCCCATGCCGAAGGACCAATTTCATCACATACAGCAATGGGTGTTTGACCTCGATAATACGCTATACCCGCCTGCCGCGCGCCTGTTTGATCAGATCGAGGTGAAGATGACGGATTTTGTCATGGAGGCCCTGGGGGTGGAACGCGCCGAGGCCGACAGATTGCGCACGCACTATTGGCACACCCACGGCACCACCCTTGCGGGGCTAATGCGCGAACATGATGTTGATCCCGGCCCCTATCTGAGCGATGTGCACGAGATTTCACTGGATCATCTGGAGCTTGATCCGGTGTTGGCCTGCAATATCCGTGCGCTGCCCGGTCGCAAGATTGTTTATACCAATGGCTGTGCGCCTTATGCAGAACGGGTGTTGGCGGCGCGCGGCCTGTCTGGTGTGTTTGACGCGGTGTACGGCGTTGAACATGCAGGGTTTTTGCCAAAACCCGAGCAAGGCGCGTTTGAGGCGGTGTTTGCACTGGACGGGATAGAGCCCAAATGTGCCGCTATGTTTGAGGATGACGCGCGCAACCTGTCAGCGCCGCATGACATGGGCATGCGCACCGTGCATGTGGCCCCAGAGGCACATATAGCGCACCACATCCATCATCACACCGATGACCTGTCTGGTTTTCTGGCGCGGCTGCTGTGACAGGCTGTCGCTTGGACATGGTTGAAAATTGCCTTATCTCAGAAGTCAGGAGGCCCGATGACCCATTCGCGATATGATATTGTAATTTCCGGTGGCGGTGTGGCCGGGCTGACGGCGGCGGCGGTGTTTGGGCGGGCCGGGTACTCGGTTTTATGCGTGGATCCCACCCCACCCGTGACCGAGCGCGACAGCGCGGGTGCTGATCTGCGCAGCACGGCATTTTTGCAGCCGGCGCAGGCGTTGCTGACGTATGCGGGGCTGTGGGAGCGTCTGGCAGAACACGCCTCGGATTTGCAGATCATGCGCATTGTGGATGCCGGGGGCGAGGTGGCAGAACCTAGGGTGATTAAGGAGTTTGACGCCGCTGATATTTCAGACCAACCGTTTGGCTGGAACCTGCCCAACTGGCTGCTCAGACGTGAAATGCTGGCGCATATTGCAGGGCTGGAGGGCGTGACGTTTCGGGCTGGCGTTGGAACCACATCGCTGTTCACGCGACAGGCTGAGGCACGCGTGAAGCTGAGCGATGGCACCCAAGTGCGTTGCCGTCTGGTGATTGCTGCTGATGGGCGTGGATCAATGATCCGACAAGCAGCAGGGATTGACGTGAACACAACACGGTATGGGCAAAAGGCGCTGGCCTTTGCGGTGACGCATCCCATTCCACATGGCAATGTATCGACCGAGATCCACCGCTCAGGTGGGCCATTCACCCTTGTGCCTCTACCTGATTATCAGGGACGACCATCCTCTGCCGTGGTCTGGATGGAGGATGGCCCCGAAGCGCTACGTTTGGCTGGGCTTGAGACGCCGGCGTTTGAGGCGGCGATGAATGCGCGGTCGTGCCACTTGTTTGGGCCATTGACGCTGGCCTCGCGCCGGACGGTCTGGCCGATTATCTCGCAGGTGGCGGAGCGTATGATGGCAGAGCGTGTGGCGCTGGTGGCGGAAGCGGCACATGTGGTGCCGCCCATCGGTGCGCAGGGGTTGAATATGTCGCTGGGCGATATGCAGGCGCTTTTGGATTTGGCGCTGGAGGCCCCCGACCGGCTGGGTGATCGGCAAATGTTGGAGGCCTATCACCGCAAACGGCATTTCGAGATCAAAACGCGCGTGGCCGGAATTGATATGCTCAACCGTGCATCACAATTGCACAGTCAGCCCCTGCGCGATGCGCGCGCCATGGGGCTGAATGCGATTTATGCACTGGCGCCTGTGCGCAAAACACTGATGCAGATGGGGCTTGGGATGCGCGGGTAGACGTTTTCCATATGGAAAACGTCCCGGAAAACACATGTTTTCCTGCCGCCCTCAGAGAACCTCGTCTATCACCGCGTGCAACCGCGCCATCGTGCCGGGCACATCATACAGCTTATCAAGGCCAAACAGCCCTAACCGGAAGGTCATAAAGCCCTCGGGTTCTTCACAGGCCAGTGGCACTCCGGCTGCAATTTGCATGCCAAGTGCTGCAAACTTCTTGCCGTTTTGCACATCCGCATCGGTGGTATAGCTTACCACAACACCCGGCGCGCCAAAGCCATCTGCAGCGACCGAGGGGATACCTTTGGCGGCCAGCATATCGCGCACTGAATTGCCCAGCTCCCATTGCGCATCACGCAGTTTTTCAAAGCCATAGTCACGGGTTTCCAGCATTGTATCACGAAAAGCGCGCAGGGCATCTGTGGGCATGGTGGCATGATAGGCATGCCCCCCATTTTCATAGGCCTGCATGATTGAATGCCATTTTTTCAGATCCAGAGCAAAGCTATCGGATGTGGTGGATTGCATCCGCTCAACCGCGCGGGAGGACATCATCACAAGCCCGGCTGAAGGAGAAGCGGACCAGCCCTTTTGGGGGGCTGATATCAGCACATCAACACCGGTGGCTTTCATATCCACCCAAGCACACCCCGATGCGATACAATCGAGCACCATCAGCGCACCGACGTCGTGGGCGGCAGCAGCCATGGCAGTCACATAATCATCGGGCAGAATGATCCCAGCCGAGGTTTCCACATGCGGAGCAAAGACCACATCGGGTTTGGCCGCGCGGATTTTGGCGGTGACTTCTTCGATCGGGGCAGGGGCGAAAGGGGCTTGCACGCCATTTCCGGTTTGACGCGCCATACACACGGTGGTGTCAGAGGTGAATTGGCCTGCATCAAATATCTGGGTCCAGCGGTAGGAAAACCAGCCATTGCGCACAATCAGGGCATGGGCATCGCGGCCAAACTGGCGTGCCACGGCCTCCATCCCATATGAGCCGCCGCCGGGCACCAGGGCCACAGCATCTGCATTGTATACATCTTTAAGCATACCTGAGATGTCGTTCATCACCTGTTGAAATGACGCGCTCATGTGGTTCAGTGAACGGTCGGTGAAAACGACCGAGAATTCTTCCAGGCCGTCGGGGTCAATATGATCAAGAAGGGCGGGCATGCTAATGTCTCCTGTTTTGGTGATGAACTGCTAGCGCGGGCAAAGAGCGAACGCAAAGCCTACTTCGGTAAATCGGGCGCGCGGCCCAACTTTCGCCACATTTCTGACCTAATTTGTTAACGTAAATCGATAAAAATAATCGAGAATTGGGCATAAGACCCGGTACATGAGGCAGTGGGCGAGCGGAAATGGCGGATACAACGCTACTTTTAAATGGATTCAGCGTTATTGGGGATCCGCAGACAAACTCGAACGCCAGCGGTAGCGGCCAATTCATGATTCATGATGGCACAGCCGTCTTTGAAGCTGATGATATCATCGTTTTTGAAGTCATTGACGCCACTGTAGATGGTGTTTTGACGGATGATTCTGTGATCACGCGGATCATTGTCTATGACAATGCCTCAGATTATTACAATGACATTCCAAAATACACTTATGACGCCCCGCCGAATGGTGGCGGGGATATCGATGAGGGTCGCGATTCTATGGGTGACCGTTATCTTGAATTTGATGCCTCTTCCCTAACTTCGTCGGACCCGGGTGCGCCGGTACTTGGTGATTTGGCCATGGTCGCCGGGGTGGATATCCTGTCGCAACTAGAAGAAAATACCGGACCGTTTGAAGTGTCCACAAATGAAGATATTGATTTGAATGGGGACGGGATCATCTCACCTGACGAAGTGGGAGATGGGGTTTTCGGTAGCAATTTGAGCTCTTTAACGGTGCTTTGTTTTGCCAGAGGCACTCTGATTGAAACCCCAGCCGGGCCGCAAGCGATCGAAACTTTGTCAGAAGGTGATCTGGTCAACACGTTGGATGAGGGCGCACAACCGATCCGTTGGATCGGGTCGATGTGTCTGCCGGGGCACATTGCTGATAATGCACCTGTGCGGGTGAAACGTGGTGCGTTGGGGAATGTGCGAGATCTGTGGTTGTCACAAAATCACCGGGTTCTATTGCGCGGAGCAAAAGCCGAGTTGCTATTTGGCGAAGCCGAAGTTTTGGTCGCCGTCAAACATCTTTGCAATGACGATACGATCCGTGTCGCGCCCTGTAATGAAGTGGAATATTGGCATTTCCTGTTTGATGCGCATCAGATCGTTTTTGCAGAATGCATGCCGGCAGAAAGCCTTTATCCGGGTAAGCAATCGTTGAAATCCGTGACGCCCATCGAGCGGGATGAGATCATCAGTGTTTTCCCAGAGCTTGAGGACCAGGAATGCGAGTATGAAATCTCTCGGTACACATTGAAAAAATACGAATCTGACGCGCTGCGCCAAAGCGCTTAACCAATTGGGCCGGGGCGGCGCTCTTCGCTGAGCAGCACATTCGCCTCTACATCGCCGACACCGGGCAGCATCATGACCCGGCGGCGCAATACGCGTTCAAAATCGGCAATATCGCGCGCCACCACACGCAGGCGGTAATCATAAAGCCCAAGGATGTGTTCCACGGTCTGTACTTCGGGGATGGCACAGACGGCCCGTTCAAAATCGTCAAGGCTGACGCGGCCCTTGGTGGCCAGTTTAACCCCCAGAAAGACCGTGACACCAAAGCCCAACTGTTCGTGATCCAGATCGAGCCGCTGGCCCTGGATCACGCCACTGTCTTGCAATCGTTTGATGCGTCGCCATGTGGCGGGTTGCGATAGGCCCAGGCTGCGACCGATGGCGCTGGCGGGTTGGGTTGCATCCTCGCTCAGTGCGCGCAGGATCAGCCGGTCGGTTGCATCCAGATCAATCAAAGCGGCAAGCCTTCGTCAGATTTGAT
>DFBW01000126.1:19581-20886 GCA_002366775.1 Roseovarius sp. UBA3070
CGCACATCGACACGCCCCAGGAAGCTTTGGATTTCGACAACTTCCTGAACATCACGCGCGGCGGCGTTGAATTCCTCAAAAGCACGCGGGTTGGTTTTGTCCAGCGTGATGCGCAAAGACACCTCAACCTCGTACCCTAATGCGCGCCAATCAATAATTGCACGGTTGGCACGGATGATACCCGCGCTGCGCATCCTCTCGATGCGCCGCGCACAGGTGGGCGACGTTACGTTTGCCCGTTCCGCCAGTTCTGCCGGGTTCAGCGTGGGGTCATTTTGATAGTAGCGCAGAATGCGCCGGTCTATATCGTCAAGCATGATTTCATCATATATCTGATAATTGCAGAATGAATACACCAAATAATGTGAAAATAGAGCAAAATATACACTCGAACCTCCGCGCTATATCCGTATTCTCTGCCGCAGAGATAGCAAACCAAAGGATCAAACCAATGCGTGTTTATTACGATCGCGACTGCGACATCAACATGATCAAAGATATGAACGTGGCCATTCTGGGCTATGGCAGCCAGGGGCACGCTCATGCGCTGAACCTGCGTGACAGCGGTGCCAAAAATGTGGTTGTGGCACTGCGCGAGGGCTCACCCTCGGCCAAGAAAGCCGAAGGCGAAGGCCTGAAGGTTATGGGCATCGCCGAAGCGGCGGCCTGGTGTGATCTGATCATGTTCACCATGCCCGATGAATTGCAGGCTGAAACCTACAAGAAATATGTGCATGACAACCTGAAAGACGGCGCAGCCATTGCGTTTGCCCATGGTTTGAACGTGCACTTTGGCCTGATCGAGCCGAAACCCGGTGTGGATGTCATCATGATGGCCCCCAAAGGCCCCGGCCACACTGTGCGCGGTGAATACACCAAAGGTGGCGGCGTGCCGTGCCTTGTGGCGGTTGACAATGATGCCTCGGGCAAAGCGCTGGAAATCGGCCTGTCGTATTGCTCGGCCATCGGCGGCGGGCGTTCAGGTATCATCGAAACCAACTTCCGCGAAGAGTGCGAAACTGATCTGTTCGGTGAGCAGGCGGTTCTGTGTGGCGGCCTGGTAGAGCTGATCCGCATGGGTTTTGAAACCCTGGTGGAAGCTGGATACGCACCTGAAATGGCGTATTTTGAGTGCCTGCACGAAGTGAAACTGATCGTGGATCTGATTTATGAGGGCGGTATTGCCAACATGAACTACTCGATCTCGAACACGGCAGAGTATGGCGAGTATGTCAGCGGCCCGCGCATTCTGCCCTATGACGAGACCAAAGCGAAGATGAAGGCAGTTCTGAGCGACATTCAAAC
>DFBW01000126.1:20933-22492 GCA_002366775.1 Roseovarius sp. UBA3070
GAGCATCAAATCGAAGAAATCGGCGCCAAGTTGCGCGGCATGATGCCTTGGATTTCGGCGGGCAAGATGGTCGACAAAGCCAAGAACTGATCCATGCGGTTGGGGCGTGTTTTAGACAGCTAAGCCACGCCCCATTTGCCGGGGTTTGCCCCACCGTTGCATTGAGAAAAGAGGGGGTCTGCCTCGTGAGATGCAGACCCTCATTCGGGATTATCCGCACTGCAAGGCCCGATCCCGCGAGGCTCGCCCAGTTGATCCCAATCGCAATGGGCGCACATCAAATTTTGCTCGCTGGCGGGCCTGCTGAAAAAACACGAAGTCGGAAGTTGGTTGTGCCAACCCTGTTACATCACAAGATGCGCAGCTAAGGTGCTTTGGCAGAGGGGCGCGCCGGTACATATGTGCCCGCCCCTTGCCCCCAAAGCTGTAAGGATACACGCCGTGCCAAGTAGTATTGCTGCGAAAAACTGGGCCAAGCTTGCGCTTTTGGGTGTGATCTGGGGCGCCTCTTTCATGTTTGTTTCCGTCGCTCTGCAAACTGTGGGGCCGCTGATGATCGTGGCGGCACGGATTTCGCTGGGGGCTGTATTTTTGTTGGTGCTGGCCTACAGCATCGGCAATGGGCTGCCACCAATCAAAGGCCGCAACGGGCGCATCATTTGGGCCTTCGCATTGGCGATGGGCGTGTTTTCCAATGCGGTGCCGTTTGCGTTATTGACTTGGGGGCAGCAATTCGTGGCCTCGGGCTTTGCGGGGGTGTGCATGTCTGTGGTGCCGCTGTTGGTGTTGCCACTGGCACATTTTGCGGTGCCGGGCGACAGGATGAGCCTGCGACGATTGGTGGGCTTTGTGATCGGCACTGTCGGGGTTGTGGTGTTGATTGGCCCGCAGGCGTTTGCCTCGACGGATAATTCACTGGAAATGTTTGCGCGGCTGGCCTGTGTCGGGGCCGCGGGCTGTTATGCTGTGGGGTCGATTTGTACCCGGCTTTGCCCCGATGTGGATCGTTTGGGGCTGGCGGCGGCGACGCTGCTGTTGGCGGCGGTGATCTTTGTCCCCTATGCACTGTTGAATGAGGGGCTGCCTGGCGATGTCAGCGGGTTGAGCCTGATTGCACTGCTCTATTTGGGTATTCTGCCCACGGGTGTGGCGCAGATACTTTTGGTTCAGGTGATCCGGGATGCGGGGCCTGTGTTCATGAGTCTGGTGAATTATCAGGTGCCAATATGGTCGGTGGTTTTTGGTGTGCTGCTTCTGGCCGAGCCGCTGCCACCCAGCCTGATAACAGCCATGGCATTGATCCTGGGGGGAGTCATGCTGAGCCAACTTGGCGCGTTACGGCGCTTGTTCCGGCGTTAAGTGATCGTGGCGGCGCGCCATAGCGCCAAAGCTTGGGCGGTGTCTGCCACGTCGTGAATGCGCAACATCTGAACGCCCTGCGCGACCCCGGCCAAAGCCACCGCAATGGACCCAGGTACACGCTTGCTTGCCTGATCTTGCCCGCTAAGAGTGCCGATGAAGCGTTTGCGCGAGGCACCCAGCAGGATGGGACAACCCAA
>DFBW01000295.1 GCA_002366775.1 Roseovarius sp. UBA3070
CCGGCTCTGCACTGCCATATTTGACATAGCCCAAAGCCAGACTCATCCCCACAGTATAGCCATAGGTGCCCGAGGTGACGCGGCCAATGCCCTTGCCATCCCTGAATATCGGCTCGCCACCGGTCGCATCAGCGTTCGAGGCTTTGGTAGCAGCCTCATCAATATGCATCAGCACAAGGAGTTCCCTCGGATCCTCTGACATGGCCTTGGCACTCGCCTCTTTGTGCAAGAAATCCTTGGTCATCTTGCACAGCGGCTTGAACCCCACTTCATGCGGGAAATACTCAGGGCTATATTCGCGGCTCCACGATCCATAACCCTTTTCAACCCGCATCGACATCAGCGCGCGCGCCCCGACCGGACCGGCACCAAACTCTTTGCCAACCTCCAGCAAGGCAGCATAGAGTTTTTCCTGATCTTCCGTGGCGCAATGCAATTCCCAACCCAGATCACCAGTAAAGCTCACGCGCAGGGCCAGACATTTCACCCCTGCCAGCTCAATCTGGGCTGAGCGCATAAATGGCATATCCTCAGTGCTGAGCGAATGATTGGTCAGGCGTTGCAACATATCGCGGGATTTGGGCCCGGCGACGTTAAAGCCGCACATCGCCTCGGTGTGGCTTTCAAATACCGTGCCTTCGGGCAGCGGCACCATATCAAAGAACCGCTTGTGATACCGTTCGGCCATGCCCGAGGACACGATCCAGAATTCTTCTTTGCCGGTGCGGGTCACGGTCGCGTCACCCGCAATTCCACCACGCACCGAAATCAGCGGCGTCAGGCAGGAGCGCCCCACAGATTTGGGCATGTTGTTGGCAAAGACACTGTTCAACCACGCCTCGGCCCCTGGCCCGGCACAGCGGTATTTGGCAAAGTTGGAAATGTCGATGATACCGGCGCGCTCGCGCAGCATCTTGCATTCTTCACCCACAGGCCCCCACCAGTTCTGACGGGTAAAGCCATTGGTGTCTTTGGCGCCCGGCGCACCGGCAAACCATTGCGGATGTTCCCAACCATAATTGAGACCAAAGACAGCACCCATGTCTTTTTGCATTTCATAGATCGGGCGCGTGCGCAAAGGTCGGCCCGCTTGGCGTTCCTCATTCGGATAATGGATGGCAAAGCGGTGCGAATAGACATCCTCGACCTTGGCTTTGACAAACTTTTTGTCGTTCGCCCACAGGCCAAAGCGCGCCACATCCCAAGGGAACATGTCGTATTCCATTTCACCGGTGGTGATCCACTGCGCAACCATCAGGCCCATCCCCGCCGATTGGCTGAACCCCGGAATGATACCACCGCACAGAAAGTAATTCTTCAACTCAGGGATTGGCCCCAGGATGACATTGCTGTCAGGTGACCAGATCATCGGCCCGTTAATGACCCGCTTGATCCCTGCCTCAGCCGCCGCTGGCACACGGTCCATCGCGCGCATGACGTTGTCCATGATCCGGTCCAGATCATCGGCAAACAGATCATGGGCAAAATCCAATGGCGTGCCATCCTCGGCCCAGAATTTCATGTCCTTTTCATAGGCGCCAATCAGCAGGCCTTTGCCTTCCTGGCGCAGATAGTATTCGCCATCCCGGTCTGCGACCGATGGCAGACGACGGTCCATGCCCTCAATCTCGACCATGGTTTCAGTCACGAAATACTGATGCTCGGTGGGCTGCAACGGCACTTCGATACCTGCCATCGCCGCCACTTCACGGCCCCACAGGCCCGCCGCATTGATCACCCACTCGGTATGAATGTCGCCATTGGGCGTGCGCACGATCCAGCTGCCGTCGGGCTGTTGCTCGGTACCGGTGACAGGGGTAAAGCGATGGATTTCAGCGCCACGCTGCCGCGCGCCCACCGCATAGGCATTGGTCACACCGGACGGGTCCACATTGCCGCCGTTTGATTCCCACATGATGCAACGGATGCCGTCATAATTGACCAGGGGGTGCTTTTCTTCGGCTTCTTCTCGGGAAATCTCAACAAAGTCCATGCCATACAGCTTGGCTTTGGCCGCTTGCAATTTCAGCTGATGCTCTCGGTTCTCGGTCTGCGCCAGATACAATGATCCGGGTTGGAACACACCGCAGCTTTGGCCGGTTTCGGCTTCCAGCTCGTTATACAGGTTCATCGTATAGTGTTGCAGGCGGGAAATATTGGCGCTGTCGTGCAATCCGTGAATGTTGGCGGCCGCGTGCCAAGTTGACCCCGAGGTCAGTTCGTTACGCTCCAACAACACAACATCGGACCAACCAAGTTTGGTGAGATGATAAAGGATCGAACAGCCAATAACGCCGCCACCGATCACAACTGCCTGTGCATGGGTTTTCATCGTGATTTCCCTCGTCATATTGCTTGGCCCAGCATAGGAAGCTCTGGCTGGTCCGTGCTATCGCTTTGCGACACGATATGTCGGGGATGAATAAGGGCGGCGTTTGATTTGCGACAGACAAGCGTCATTTCGCGCAAGTATCAACTGGCTATCCGTCGCAAGCGCAGCCCTTACCTTTCTTGCAGGACTTGGACTTGCTTATGCAACTATTGCCACAGGCTTTGCCCTTACGGCATGTTTTACAACACGCGGCAAGCACCACATCATTGTGCCCCAAGTGCTTGATGCGCTCGCTTGGAGACAACATGATTTCAGAGGGGATTGACGATTGCGGCAACCCTGACGCCGGGGTTGCACCCCCAATACAGACGCAAAGACAAACCAGTATGGGGGATGTCCAACCGAACAAAAATTCTCTCTGGTTTGTGCACATTGCCAGAATTTAACTAAAAATTTAACCTTTTGTTAAGGATTTGGATGAGTTGACTTGGCGAAATTTAGCCAATGGTCAGCCCTTCAAAAGGGCAATAATCCATTTACGACACCTCTTGTCGCATCACAGCTAGTCCCTTTACCCTATTCATTGGACAACACATAAAACCCAAACCGAAAGGATCCCCAATGCAAACCACCACCCGTGTTGCGATCATTGGCGGCGGTGTTGTCGGCTGCTCGGTGCTGTATCACCTGACCAAACTGGGCTGGTCCGACGTCATGCTGATTGAACGCTCAGAGTTAACCTCTGGCTCGACCTGGCACGCGGCTGGCGGGTTTCACACGCTAAACGGTGACACCAACATGGCGGCGTTGCAGGGATATACCATCAACCTTTACAAAGAGTTGGAAGA
>DFBW01000314.1:0-21615 GCA_002366775.1 Roseovarius sp. UBA3070
CGATCCAGTCAATCGGGCTTAGGCCTGCCTGTGCGCGCAACTGGCGGGCATTCCAGACCATTTCGGCATAAACGGAAGGCCCGATGATTTTCGTGCCATCTTCATTCACATGGGCCACCAGATCAAAATCAACGAAGCTGTCATTCAGGGGCGTGACCAGTGTGTCGGCCAGCGAATGCGCCACCTGACTGAGGCGTGTATGTGATCCGGGGCAATCAATCAGAATGAAATCACTGTCGGATTCCAACTCGGCCACAGCAGCAGACAGGCGACGATCATAGACATTCTCACCGGGTTTCAGGCTGGCCTGATCTACCTCGGGCAAATCATGATAACGTGGGCTGGGCAGGGTTAACCCGGCCTTGTCCAGAAATCGCTGACGGTTGGCTACATATCGCCCAAAGGTCTTTTGGCGCAGGTCCAGATCCAGCGCGCTGACCTTTTTGCCCATCCGGCACAGGGCTGTCGCCACATGCATGGCGACGGTGGATTTACCTGCGCCGCCCTTTTCGTTTCCGACAACGATGATATGTGCCATGCCCCGAACCTCTTGCTCGTCTGGGCTTTCCTGCCCTTTGAACCACTATATGTTGAGAGCTGTCTTTGGGGAAGAGCCACGCTTCGCGCAAGGGGAAAAAGCACTGAGGATGTCACCCATAAGCTGCGCAAACGAAAAACGCCGCCCCGAGATGGAGCGGCGTTTGGGTAAACTCAGGACTGATTGGCTTAAAAGCCCAGGCCTGCATATTTGTTTTTGAACTTCGACACGCGCCCGCCGGCATCCATCAAACGGGTGCCACCACCGGTCCAGGCCGGGTGTACTGAGGGGTCAATGTCCAGCGAAAGCTGATCGCCTTCGGCGCCATAGGTCGAACGCATTGGAACAATCGTGCCATCGGTCATTTTGACGTCGATGAGGTGATATTCGGGGTGGATGTCTTTTTTCATCGTTCCGCTCCTTATGCCGACTTGTCAGCTTTGGCTTTATACGTTGTATCCTCGGCGATACGGGCAGATTTGCCGCGACGCGCACGCAGGTAATACAGTTTGGCGCGCCGTACACGGCCACGACGTACAACAGTGATGCTGTCGATATTGGTGGAATGCAGCGGGAAAACCCGTTCCACGCCTTCACCAAAGGAAATCTTGCGAACAGTGAACGACCCGGCAATACCATGGCCATTTTTACGACTGATGCAGACGCCTTCAAAATTCTGGACCCGGCTGCGCGAGCCTTCGGTCACTTTAAAGCCTACGCGAAGTGTGTCGCCGGCTTTGAAATCGGGAAGCTCTTTCCCGAGTGAGGCAATCTGTTCGGCCTCGATCTGTGCGATCAGGTTCATCTGATCAACTCCTTCATATGCTTGCGGTTGTTCCGCAAAGATGTTTGCGCGGTCATGAGAGCTCTTGGTCTTCATTCGGGTCCGCAGATGCGCCCGCCAGAGATCAGATCGTCATATTTATGTGTGACCAAACGGCCATTCCGGGGGTGCTGGCGGCAAAGACTGTGATGCCCATCAGAAGATAAAGAGAATCGGCTGCGCCACAACAGGCCCGGAATGGCCGGGTAATACAGTGTATGTTGAGAATATCAAGCCCTAAGGCTTAGGATATCACCTGTCCGATCAGCATATCTGGCGCGGCAGTGGTGAAATTGGCAATATCATCAATCACTGGCCCTGCCGCAGCCATGGCGGCATCCAATTCAGCTTGCCCGGCAAAGGTGGAGCCGCCAGAAGTGCCTTCCGGTAGGGATCATGCTGTCCCTAAGTGTCTGTGTCGCCTTTCTGATAGGCGTGCCACAGGTCGGGGCGGCGTGCCTTTGTGATCTCTTCGCTTTGGGCCTGTCGCCATTTGGCCACTTCTCCGTGGTTGCCGGACATCAAAACCGGCGGGATCGGCAGGCCCTTCCATTCGGCGGGGCGGGTGTATTGCGGGTGTTCCAGCAACCCATCCGAGAAGCTTTCTTCTTCGGTCGAGGCATCATTGCCCAAAATACCGGGGCGCAAACGCACAGCCGCATCCAGCATGGCCTGTGCCGCCAACTCGCCCCCGGTCAGGACAAAATCGCCCAATGAGACCTCAAGAATGTTGTAATGCTCGATCACCCGCTGATCGAGGCCTTCAAAGCGGCCGCAAATCATCGTCACACCCGGACCAGCCGCCAGATCCTGCGCCATGGCCTGATCAAACCGCCGCCCTCGCGGGCTGAGATAGATCAGCGGGGCACCGGTGGGCGCGGATTTCAACGCATGATCAATGGCGCGGCCCATGACATCGGCGCGCAAGACCATGCCAGCACCCCCCCCGGCGGGTGTGTCATCCACATTGCGGTGCTTGCCTTCCCCAAAGGGGCGCAGATCAATCGGGTTCAACTGCCATAGGCCGTCCTTCAACGCCCGCCCGGTCAGGCTCTCGCCCAACACGCCGGGAAAGGCCTGTGGAAACAACGTGATCACCTGCGCCAGCCAGACACCGGCCAAACGTGGTGCCGGGTCAATCAGGCTGCGCGGGGTCAGGGACGCGCTGATGGATTTGCGGCCATGAGATTTGGAAGGGCTGTCGGGCATAGGTGCCAATGTCCTGTCACAAGGGGGTTGCCCGGGTTGTGGCGGAGCATTGGGCCTGCGGTCAACCCCAAAGCGGCTGGTGCCATCAACTCGGTGATGGTCGATGGGTATAGCCGGACCGGCGGTGGCGTTGGATGACATCGCGTTTTGCTGCGGCCAGCGCATCATCATCAAGATCTGATTGGTTGAGCGCCAAAAGTTCGTCAGCGGCCCCGTCAGGTTGCACATTATGGGCCGGGAGAGGGGCGATATCATTGGCAGGAATACCCAGCAGCTCCAGCGCCGCCCCCAATGGGCCAAGCGGCGTGGCGCCGCATTGTTCAATCGCGGTGGTGGTCACACTGGCGCGGTTGCCCAGGCGGCGTGCGACGGCCTGTACCACTTCGGGCAGGCGGGCGGCGTGGTGCAGTTTCAGACGATAGTCCTCGAACTCTTCGGTCACACGCATGGCCCGCAGGTTCTGCCAATACACGGATCGTTGCCAATCCCGCGCGGTGCGGGTTGTAAACCAGAGGGTGATTTCAGCATCAGCGCCGAAATGGCTGCGCAAAACAGCGGTGGCCACATTCATCAGCGTCGGCGCGGCATCATATCCCGCAACGCCGTGATGGCCGGGGATATACCCGCTCAGGTCTTCGGAACTGATCAACATATGGCGTGGATCGGCGGCATCCAGCGGCTCAATTGCCTGTGCAAAACATTCGGCAAATTGTTGCAGCAACTCCATATTTGGCTGAGCAGAAAACTTGCGCGCTGCGCGTGCGGCCTCGATCACATCGGCTGTCACCATCAGGCGCAGATGTGGGTCCAGATCGCCCATGCGCGCCTCGGCTCCGCGTTGCAGGCTTGAGGTGCCTGTCTTGTGAAATCCGGGGTGCAAAAGGATGCGCAACAGTTTGGGCTTTCGATTGGGAGTGGTCTGAGATGGATATGCGCGCGGCAGGAGTGGCGTCAAGTTGTCCTTGGAGCGAGGTTTGTGCTGCGCAAAACCTCAGTCAGCAAACAGCCCGTCTGGTGGATCACAAACGATGCGGCCTTTGGACAGATCAACAGTGGGCACGGCATCCAGCGTAAAGGGCAGCAACACCGTGTCCTTCAGGCCGTCGCCCTGGATTTCCAGCAGGTCAGATGCGCCGTGGTTCAACACATCCTTGACGCGGCCCAACAACGTGCCGCCAGTGTCATAGACGTCAAGCCCGATCAGATCGGCATGATAGTATTCATCATCCGGCAGGTTGGGCAATTGTGACCGCTCGGCAAACAAACGTACGCCGCGCAGGGCGTCGGCCTGTTCTTTGCTGGCAACGCCGGAAAGTTGAGCGGTAAAGCCGTTTTTGATCTGACCGTTCAAGGTGATGGTAAACTGGCGCGTACCGTCCTCGGTGCTGAGGGGGCCATAGGCGGCGATGTCCTCAGGCTCGGCGGTAAAGCTTTTCAGGCGCAGTTCGCCGTTCACACCAAAGGCGCCGGCGATGGCGCCTACACAGATCATTTCATCCATTGGTCGTCTCCACAGCGCAGACACCGGCACGCGCCCAGGTGCCACCCGATTGTTTGCACAGGTCTTGTTGATGCGCACGTTCAAAGAATATGCCAGTCACAAAGGCAACAAGGCACAACGCAACGAGGCGGATCAACCGGAAGATCACCCTCATCGTGTGATTACCGGTAAATGGCCGCGCCGATCTTCCCAGCCGGCACGTTCCAGTTCTGGCGTGTCGCTGTCTGCCTCGGGCCAGCCGATACACAAATAGGCCACCAGCCGCCAATCAGGTGAAACATCAAGATCGCGCCCGAGTTTATCAGGGTCAAGGATCGACACCCAGCCCACACCCAACCCATGCGCACGTGCCACCAGCCAGAACTGAGTGATGGCCGCCACGACCGAGTAGCGGCGCGTTTCCGGCATGGAGCCTGCCCCCAAGCCTGCCCCTTTTTCGGTTTCTTCGTCGCAAAAGACGGCCAGTTGAACCGGAGCCTCCTGCATGCCAGTCAGTTTGAGCTGGCTGTATAAAGCGGCTTTTTCACCGGCATATCCTGCAAGTGCGTTGGCATTGGCGGACGTGAAGTTCTCCAGAGCTGATGCACGCGCAGCATCGCCCTCAAGGCGCAGCACACGCCACGGCTCGCTCAGGCCAACAGAGGGGGCCGACAGAAAACTGTCGAGGCAGGCCTGTAGCACGGCCTCGTCCACCGGATCTGAGCGAAAGCGGCGCACATCGCGCCGCCAACGCATCAGATCAAGCAGTCCCGTTTGTAGCTCGGAAGAAAACTGCGACATGTCGCAACGTCCCCGGATTACTTATCCGCGGTTTCTTCTTCAGCAGCAGGTGCTTCTTCGGCAACTGCTTCTTCAACGGGTGCTTCTTCAACCGGGGCAGCAGCGGCTTCGGCAGCGGCGGCAGCTTTGGCTTCTTTTTCCTCAACGCGGTCCTTGGCTTTCTGGCCAGGCTCACCTTTGTTGGGGTTTGAACGCTCTTTTTTCTCGATTGTGCCGGCAGCTTCCAGGAAGCGGCTGACGCGGTCGGTGGGCTGGGCGCCCTGATCCAGCCAGTATTGGATGCGCTCAATGTTCATTTTCACGCGTTCTTCGCTGTCTTTGGGCAGCAAAGGGTTATAGGTGCCCAGTTTTTCGATGAAGCGACCATCGCGTGGCATGCGGCTGTCGGATGCCACGATGCGATAAAAAGGGCGTTTCTTGGAGCCGCCGCGGGCGAGCCGGAGTTTCATAGCCATTGTGTGTTCTCCTTAAGAATGGCGTGGGAAGGTGGGGTGAAACCCCACCCTACATTTGGTTAGGGATGGTGTTTCTTGTGGTGTTGGATGACTTCGCCAATGATGAAGTTCAGGAAGTTCTTGGCAAATTCGGGGTCGAGGTCGGCTTCAAGCGCCATGCGCTGAAGTCGCTCGATCTGCTGGCTTTCGCGCAGCGGATCGGAGGGCGGGAGGGCGTGCTCAGCTTTCAGCTGACCTACGGCCTGTGTGTGTTTGAAGCGCTCGGCCAGTGTGTAGACCAATACCGCATCCAGTCGGTCGATGGATGTGCGGTGCTCTTTCAGAAGCTCGGCGGCGCGGGAGGTGGCGTCAGTCAACGGGCATTCCTTTCGGTTTGAACAGCGGGTCGCAATAGTGGCTGATTTCCAGCTCGATCCCATCGGCGACCTGGCCGGATTTCAGCCGCTCGGGCGAGGGGTGGCGGTAAACGGCATCATCGCCATCAATCGTGGCGGCGGCCTTGTCTTTGGTGCAACCCAGCCTCTCGGCCAGGCGAATGCTGTCGAGGTTCTTGGGATCAATATAGCTGACCGCATTTTCCCAACCGCAATGGGCATAGAGATGTGCACGCACCGCATGGGTGGCTTCCAATGCATAGCCGTGACCGGCCTCATTGGGCCAGATGATCCAGGCGATTTCGTGTTCGGGCCATTTGGCCGGAAACCAGCCGCCGGCCATGCCGAGGGTTCTGTCGGTGGCGCGGTCGTGCACCATCCACATGCCATAGCCGCGGATTTCCCAATGGCCGATTTCGGCGGCATAGAGCATCCAGGCCTCATAGGGGTTTAGAGGCCCACCCATGAAACGCGAGCGATAAGAGCTGAATGTGGCTTTGAAATCCGGATAATCCTCGGCCATGGGGCCACGCAGAACGAGGCGCTTGGTTTCCAGAATGGGAATGCTGGTGGCAGACATTACACATCCTCCGGTCTGGGATGGCGGCAGAGCAATGTGGTGTCCCAATCGGTCAGGCCGGGAATGGCCCAATGGTCGAAAAGCCCGGCGTTCACATACTGCACATTCATGGTGCGCAAGGTCAGGCGCTCAGTTTCCTGAACCGGAGTGTTGATCAGACCAGGTGTCATGCATAAGCCTCCGGGTTGCCGTCATTGTCACCGCTCAGGCCCAGATCAGCAGGCGAGGGGTGCCGGAACAGGCGTTCGGTGCCCATCTGAACGTTGAGATACTCGCGTTCGAAATGTGCGCCCAGCCTTTCGGCGAGCGCGACCGAACGGTCATTGCCCGGCACGATGTTGGATGTCAGCGTTGTAAAACCAAGGTCGGTGTAGGCCCATTCGCGTGCGCGTGTGGCGGCCTCAAACGCGATTCCCTTGCCTTCGAACCCGGCGTAAACGACCCAGCCGATCTCGGGCTCGGGCCAGCCTTCGGGCTCCCAGATGCCGGTGATACCACAGGACAGGCCTGTGGCTTTTTGCTCAATTGTGAAGTAACCGAACCCGCGCAAGGCCCAGTGGCCGATATTGCTGGCAAACCAACGCCAGGCCTTGGGGCGGTCTTCTTCGGTACCAAAGCCCCATGACCGTTCAGGATCGGTGATGAAGGTGCTGAATACATCAAAATCGCGGGCCTCGGGGCCGCGCAGGATCAGGTTTTGGGTTTCCAGACGGGGAATGGTGAGTGACAGGGTCATGCCTGCGCCCCCCGTGGCAGGGCATAGATATCGCGGGTGACGCCGTCGGGGAAGACCTCGCGGCGAACGACGCGCCCACCGAGGCGTTGAGCGACGCGGTGAGCGGATATGTTGTGATCCCGCATGAAAGTTTCGACCTGTGTCCAACCCAGCGTGTCATAGGCAAACGCAATGATGGCGCGGCTGGCTTCGGTCGCGTAGCCTTTGCTGCGGGCCTTGGGCATCAGCCACCAGGTGAGTTCATGGGTGTCCCAGTCATCGGCATGGGCCAAACCTGCGCCGCCAAGAACAGCTGCATCGTCTTTGCGCCGCAAGAGCCAGATGCCAAAGCCTTTGTCTTGCCAGTGGCGCATGTCTTTTGCATGAATATCGGCGATCTGATCCGCACTGCGCCCGCCTCGATAGGCCCCGACAGTGGCGTCAGTCTCGGCATAAAACGCTTGATAGGTTGGCAAGTCTTTGGGCCCCGGTGCACGCAGGGTCAGGCGCTGGGTGTCCAGCGAAGGCAGATGCCGCGCGCCATTCATCGCAACGCGGTCCAAAGGGCGCGCTGCCGCGCGGCTTTCATTCTGATAACCTGGCCGCAATACTCCGTTCCCGCTGCCTGAGCGGGTCGGGAGGGTAGGAGCCTCCGACAGAGATATTTGGTGCCAGGGAAAGTCATCGGGTTACTTCTTTTTCCCGAAGCCTGAAAGGCCGGGGGGCAATGCGCCGCCGCCCAATCCCGGCAGGCCACCACCGGGCAGGCCTTTGCCCATTTGTTTGGCCGCCTGTTCCAGGGCTTTTGGGTCCATGCCTGCGGCCATGTCCTCGGGGGAGGGGCCGCCTTTGCCAAACATGCCTTTCATCGCCTGTTTCAGCATGCCGCCTTTGCCCATTTTGCCCATCTTCTTCATCATGTCGCCCATCTGGCGCTGCATTTTGAGAAGTTTGTTCAGCTCACTGACTTCAAGCCCGGCCCCCGCAGCGATGCGTTTCTTGCGGCTGGCTTGCAGCAGCTTGGGATTGGCGCGCTCCTTTTTGGTCATGGAATTGATCAGGGCGACCTGACGCGACAGGATTTTGTCGTCAATGCCGGCGCCTTCCATCTGTTTGGCCATTTTCCCCATGCCGGGCATCATGCCCATGACGCCTTCCATGCCGCCCATCTTTTGCATCTGTTCCAGCTGCATCTTCAGGTCGTTCATGTTGAACATACCCTTCTGGAAGCGCTTCATCATCTTTTCGGCCTGTTCGACCTCGATGGTTTCCTGCGCCTTTTCCACAAGGCTGACGATATCGCCCATGCCAAGGATGCGGCCCGCGATGCGTTCCGGCTCGAACGTCTCAATCGCGTCCATCTTTTCGCCCAACCCGACAAAGCGGATGGGTTTGCCGGTGACAGCGCGCATGCTGAGGGCCGCACCACCACGTCCATCGCCATCCATCCGGGTCAGGACAACACCGGTCACGCCGATCTTGTCGTCAAATTCGGTGGCGACGTTGACAGCATCCTGACCAGTCAGCCCATCAACCACCAGCAGGGTTTCACGCGGGTTGGCCACATCACGCACGGCGGCGGCCTGTGCGATGAGTTCTTCATCAATGTGCAGACGCCCGGCGGTGTCGAGCATGTAAACATCATAGCCGCCCAACCCCGCCTGCATCTTGGCGCGTTTGGCAATCGCCACAGGGTCTTCGCCCTTGACGATGGGCAGGGTATCCACACCGATCTGGGTGCCGAGGATGGCAAGTTGCTCCATCGCCGCCGGGCGGTTCACATCCAATGACGCCATCAGCACGCGCTTGCCTTCGCGTTCTTTCAAACGCTTGGCCAGTTTGGCGGTGGTGGTGGTTTTACCCGAGCCTTGCAAGCCAACCATCAGGATGGGCGCAGGCGGGTTATCAATTTTCAGCGCGCCGGGATCGTCCGAGCCGGTGAGGGTTTCGACCAATGCGTCATGTACGATCTTGACGACCTGTTGGCCCGGTGTGACCGATTTTGTAACTGCGTGCCCGGTGGCCTGGTCCTGCACACGTTTGATGAAATCACGCGCCACAGGCAGCGAGACATCGGCCTCAAGCAAAGCGACACGCACTTCGCGCAGGGCGGATTTAACGTCATCCTCGGACAAGGCACCTTGCTTGGTCAGCCGGTCGAAGACGCCGGAAAGGCGGTCTGATAGGCTTTCGAACATTTTGTGCCTCCTATCGGCTAATTGCAGGTGCCAATCCTATATAGGACGAGCGGTTCAAACGATAAGCGCCCCCACGGGCGATACTCGCTGGTGGGGGGCGATCCCGGGCATAGGCCCAAGGGACCGGAAGCAATATGGACTTCCGGAAATTCAAGCGTGCTGATACTGGGTTCGGGTGCTCGAGTCAACCGGGCTAAGGAGGTGCCAGGCTGGCCAGCGGATGGAGCAGATCGGCACAAGTTTGGGGCATCCGAATGGGTAGCGAAGGGGGCTTCGGCCGCAAACATGTGCAGGACTGAGCGATGTGTCCATCGTCAGGGTGTTTGGACCCAAAGGTGGCCTAATTCAAGTGAGAGCCGACCAATCGTCACCTGCACAGGCCATGCGACCCGCACAAGTAGTCCAAGCGCAAGGGTTTACAACTACGCGCATTGATGAACATTATTGCGCAATACACCGCGCTGATGTGCGCAAACAAACAGGTGGTTTCAAATGGACAATTGGGACGAAATCCGCACTGCGTTTCGTGTGGCTCACATCGGCACTGTCAGTGGCGCGGCTGAGGTGCTGGGCGTGCACCATGCGACGGTCATTCGTCATATCGACGCCCTCGAAGATCGACTGGGCGTCAAACTTTTTCAACGCCATGCGCGCGGCTATACTGCTACGGAGGCCGGTGAGGACCTGCTGCGCGTCGCGCAGGCCACTGACGATCAGTTTAGTCAGTTGGCAGGGCGGATAAAAGGCCGGGGCAATGACGTGAGCGGTGAGTTGGTGGTGACGTCGCTGGGCGATGCCAGCTATTTGCTTGTACCGGTGTTGGCTGAATTCAGGCGCGAACACCCCGATATAATCGTGCGATACCTGACCGGTGATCGCCTGTTTCGCCTGGAATATGGCGAGGCACATGTTGCCATCCGGGCAGGGCGTATCCCCGATCAGCCTGACAATGTTGTGCAGCATTTCGTCACCCAGAAGTACACTCTTTATGCCAGCGAAGCTTATGTCGCGCGCTATGGCTGCCCCGAAAACTGGGGCCAGTTTGACAAGCATTGTTTTGTAGGCACGGACGACCCTAAATCACGCGCGCCTTTTTCTCAGTGGATGCGCGAGCATGTGCCGGACAAAAATGTTGTGTTCCGCAGTGGCGATGTCCACTCTTTGCGCCGCGCCATTCAAGAAGGGGTGGGCATTGGCTTCATGTCACAGATGCATGCACAAGAACTTGGCAATCTGACCGAAATCACCCCACCGCGCGATGAATGGTCAGCAAAGCTCTGGCTGGTCACGCATATGGATCTGCACCGCACTACCAAAGTGCAGGCGTTTTTATCGTTCCTCAAAGATCGCGCCAAAACCTGGGAAACGCCATGACCGACGCTCTGCGGGGCCATCTGGCAATGCTGACGTTTTCAGGTTTGATTGCTGGCTCTTTCGCGTTGGGGTCGATGGCAGCGCCCAGCATTGCCCCGACAGCGCTGAACGCGGTGCGCTTCATATTGGCCTCTGTCTTGCTGGGGGGCTTGGCCCTGGTCTGGACAGGGATTGAGCGCAAAGCCTTCGCTGCTCCCTGGCGTTACCTGCTGATGGGGGCCTCAATGGGCATCTATTTCGTTTTGATGTTTGAGGGGTTGAAAACTGCGGAACCGGTATCGGCGTCGGCTGTGTTTACTCTCACTCCGATCATATCGGGCGCCTTTGGCTATGTCATGCTGCGCCAGATCACCACGCGGCGTATGGCCTTGGCTTTGGCGGTGGGGGCCTGTGGCGCATTGTGGGTGATTTTCCGTGCCGACTGGGGTGCTTTTCTGCGCTTTCAGGTGGGCCGTGGTGAAATGATCTATTTTGTCGGCTGTGTTGCCCATGCAATCTATACACCCATGGTGCGATTGCTGAACCGGGGCGAACCTGCGGTGGTCTTTTCGTTGGGGGCCATGTCAGCGGCGGCCCTGCTTGTTACAATCGCAGGGTGGCAGGATATCATCGCCACGGACTGGGCTAACTTGCCGACTATTGTTTGGATCACCATTGCCTATACAGCTGTCTTTGCCACCGCGATCACCTTTGTTTTATTGCAATACGCCTCGTTGCGGCTGCCCTCAGCCAAGGTCATGGCCTACACCTATTTGACGCCAAGCTGGGTGATCCTGTGGCAAGCGTCATTGGGCCATGGATTGCCTGCCGGGCTGGTGATTGTGGGTATCGGGCTGACGATACTGGCGCTAGGCATGCTGTTGAAAGAGGAATAGCGCAGGGGCACGCCTTTAGATAAAACCCGATTGTTCCAGCTGCTGTATCAGTGTGGAAAAGTCGATCGGATCGGGGAGGCGCTGATCTGTTGTGGCGCTCGACAGTGGGGTGATGCGTTGCAGGTCCACATCAGCGAAACCCGTGATCTGATTGGCGATGGCATCCACCGCATCGCGCCGAACGCGGCGTTGGATCAGGCCAATACGCGTTTTGGGTTGCACAGCGAAGGGCACAAGGTGAAAGGCTGATCCGTCACCGCCCACAATCACCTTTGCAGCACGGTAAACGCGCGCTTGTGCCATGATGCTGTGGCGCTGGGGGTGAAACACGGTGTAACCCGCCGCCTGCATCAAATCTTCAATCCGCCCTTCCTGATCGACTTGTTGATGTGCGTGCTTCAACTTGCCACGAGAGATATAGATCTTCTCAGGCCCTTGGGGCTTGCAATTGGCGGCCACACGGCTGCGCACATACCGGCGAAAATCTTCGGTGCCTGTGGCCCATTGCATATGGCCAAACCCTTGCGCTGGTACCAATAACCTCTCGGCGATCACCGGAGCTTTGACCAGATGCAGGGGCATATCCACGCCCATCAGCTCAAAAAACGCCAGCAGCCGTCGCCGCAAGACCGACCCGAAATCAGTGTTGGTAAAGGGCAGCATTACCAATCCGTCAAACCGTTCCTGACGGCCATCCATGGCCCAAAGCCGTGCGGTGCTTTCCATCAGGAAATGCCCGAAGTGATGCCGCCCAAGGCCGCCGAACAGATATGTGCCCTCCAGTTTTGTGGCCTCTGAAATGTCAGGCATCACAGGGTGTGCGGTAAACCGGTTGTCGGAAATCCTTGTACGGGACAGCTCGCAAAAACTGCCATCGGCACGAAAGACACCACACCCCAGCCCATCGTTTTGTTCCACCGGCACGATCACCGCATTGTCAATCGGCTCAATAATGGGGGGTGGCAGGCGCTCGGGTGTCAACGGCGCGTTGGCTCTCATGTCAGGCTGGGTCATCGGCCCCACCATCCTGGCCCAACTCGACCTTTAGAAAGCGCTCGAACGCATCCAGATTGACCGCCTCAAACTGGCCAAAGCTTTGCATCCAGATTGAGACATCCCGCATCGCATCCGGTTCCAGTTTGCACCATTTCACCCGGCCCCGGCGCTCCTGAGAGATCAGGCCCGCGCGACTGAGGATATTGAGGTGCTTTGAGATGGCTGCCAAACTCATGTCAAACGGCTCGGCCACATCTGTGACAGCCATGTCATCCTCCAGCAGCATCACCAGGATGGCGCGGCGGGTGGGATCGGCCAATGCGGCAAAGATCGTATCGAGCGGGTTGGTCATTGCCCTCTGCGTTAGCGGTTTGGGCAGGTGGCCGTCAAGGCAAGGCAGGCCGTTTGACCCAAAGCAAGGCGGATTGCAGCCCCCTGGGCTAAGTTGCGGCCAATAACCGGAGGGCGCGCGATGATCACGCATATCATGGGTCCGGTGGATATGGCCGAAAAGGACCGGCTGACCAAGGCCGTCGATGTGGCGGCAGATCTGGCGAAACATCACGGAGCACGGCTGACCTTGATCAGTGTCAGCGGCGGATTGCAGGGGCGGGTTTCACATTGTCGTGGCGAATTCAGGCAAGATTGACCCCTGTTTGGATTTTCGTCGTGCGCGATGAGGGGGATGCCACGGTGATGCCAAAAGATAGTCAACCAAATGGTTGAATATGCCAAATCCGGCTTTGTGGCCCGCAATCGCCCTACGGCATCGGTTCTCATGGCGTCGGTCGTACATAAAGCATTCATTAAAACAATAACTTACCTTGATTGGCGTCACCCATGCTGCGTGCTTGACTCATCTCCCTCCCGGCCTTAGCACTCCCTCAACACTTCCCGAGGGGGTAATTGCGTGTCCGATCCTGATCCTGCTGAGCGCCTGGCGCTGCTTGAGACCCGGATCAACGAGCTGAAAGCCAAGGACGCGCCAAAGCCCCATACGGAAGAGCACTACTCTCAGGCGCAACATGCCTGGCGGATGGTGATAGAGATGGTGGCCGGCATCGCAATCGGCTTTGGCATCGGGTACGGGCTGGACAGCCTTTTGGGGACGATCCCAATATTCCTGGTGCTGTTTACATTGCTGGGCTTTGCGGCGGGCGTCAAAACGATGATGCGCAGTGCCGCCGAGCTTCAGAAAGAACATTTGGCCGATGCGGCCACGGATAATACCCCCCAAACAGGGGGAGATGAGAGGGCAAAACATGGCGACTGAAGCGCACGGAGCCGAAGATAAAGGTCTGGAACTGGTGTTCCACCCGATGGATCAGTTTATCGTCAAGCCACTGTTTGGCGATGGCGGCGTGGGCACGTTTACCATTACAAACGTGACGCTTTGGATGGCCATTACGGTTCTGGCGATTGTTGCTTTGCTGGTTTTGGGCACGTCGGGGCGTAACACTGTTCCGTCACGCATTCAGTCGATTGCGGAACTGGCCTACGGCTTTATTCGCAAGATGGTTGAGGATGTGGCAGGCAAAGATGCGCTGCCGTATTTCCCCTATATCATGACGTTGTTCATCTTTATCGTGTTTTCGAACTTCCTTGGGCTGTTGCCCGGTGCCTTTACCACAACCAGCCATATTGCGGTCACTGCGGTTATGGCGATGGCGGTATTCCTGGCGGTGACCATTCTGGGCTTTGTCAAAAACGGCTTTGGTTTTCTGAGTGTCTTTTGGATCAGCTCTGCCCCGCTGCCGTTGCGCCCCATTCTGGCACTGATCGAAGTGATCTCGTATTTTGTGCGCCCTGTCAGCCACTCTATTCGTCTGGCGGGTAATATGATGGCTGGTCACGCTGTTATCAAAGTGTTTGCAGCCTTCGCACCCATGGTGCTGATCGGATGGATTGGTGTTCTGGTGACGCCGCTGTCGATCATTGCGATCACCGCGATCTATGCACTTGAAGTGCTGGTGGCCTTTATTCAGGCCTATGTCTTTACCATCCTGACGTGCGTGTATCTGAAAGATGCGCTGCATCCACACCACTAAGGGAATGGTGGGGTTAAACCCCACCCTACGAAACAACCGCGGGGCAACCCGCAAAACAAATCGAATGCTAATTCCAACGTAAGGAGAATACTCATGGAAGGCGATATCGTACAAATGGGCGCATACATCGGCGCTGGTCTGGCCTGTACAGGCATGGGCGGCGCGGCTGTTGGTGTGGGCCACGTTGTTGGTAATTTCTTGTCGGGTGCCCTGCGCAACCCATCGGCTGCTGGTGGTCAAACCGCGACCATGTTCATCGGTATCGCGTTCTCGGAAGCGCTGGGGATCTTCTCGTTCCTCGTTGCCCTTCTGTTGATGTTTGCTGTCTAAACCTTACAGAAACTGATCCTTACGCGGGGGTGGAAAGCCAAAGGGCATTCCACCTCATGTAACCGGAAAGTTCCTGAGGGAGGACGACATGGCAACTGAAACGCACGAGGCTACGGGTCACGGAGCAGCTGAAGCTGCTGATGTCGGCATGCCGCAGCTGGATTTCACGACGTATGGCAACCAGATATTCTGGCTTGTTGTCACGCTGGTCGTGATCTTTTTCGTTCTGTCTCGTATCGCCCTGCCGCGCATCGCTGCGGTATTGGCTGAACGGCAAGGGACGATTACCAATGATTTGGCCGCTGCCGAAGACCTGAAGGTCAAGGCAGTTGAAGCCGAAGACGCCTATAACAAAGCACTGGCTGATGCCCGCGTTGAAGCGCAGAATATCGTGAACGCGACCAAGGCCGAAATCAAAGGCCAGATCGACGACGCGATTGCCAAAGCGGACGCTGACATTTCAGCCAAAGCAGCGGAAGGCGAAAAGAAAATCGCCGAAATCCGCGCAGGTGCGTTGGAAAGCGTGAAAGTCGTGGCCAAGGATACGGCCAAGGAAATCGTGGCGGCCATGGGCGGCAAGGCAGATGCCAAGTCTGTCACTGCGGCCATCACAGCACGGATGAAGGGGTAAGCGACATGATGCGTTTCATTGCAACACTGATTGCCCTGACCATGGCCAGCCCTGCGCTGGCAGCTTCCGGGCCGTTCTTTTCACTGACGAACACCAACTTTGTGGTTCTGATCTCGTTCCTGCTGTTTGTGGCTGTGCTGTTGTACCTCAAGGTGCCATCCATGTTGGGTGGTCTTTTGGACAAACGCGCCGAAGGCATCCAGGGCGAGCTGGACGAGGCCCGTGCCCTGCGTGAAGAAGCGCAGACTTTGCTGGCCTCTTACGAGCGCAAGCAAAAAGAAGTGCAAGAGCAGGCCGACCGGATCGTGGCCCATGCCAAGGAAGAGGCCGCTGAGGCCGCAGAACTGGCCAAGGCTGATCTGAAGGCGTCTATCGCGCGGCGTTTGCAGGCTGCCGAAGATCAGATCTCTTCGGCCGAGCAAGGTGCCGTGAAAGAGGTGCGTGACCAGGCGGTGATCATCGCCGTGGCCGCGGCCCGTGATGTGATCGCCAAGCAGATGACCGCCACCGACGGCAACAAGCTGATCGATGCCGCCATCGCTGATGTGGACGCCAAGCTGCACTAAGCAGAACTGGTAGAAAAACTATAAAGGGCCTGGATGTTATGCATCCGGGCCTTTTGTTTTGAGGCGTGTTTTGAGATGATAAATATGGTCGGCGGGTAGTTTGATTGAGAGCGGATTGGCAACGCAAGCGGATTCTGAATCTGCAAATATGCGACGGGTCTCTGATTACGCTAACGAAAGCTCAGCCTTACTAATCTGCGCTGGTATCCCAAAAGAAGGGGGGCCGTTTAACCGGCCCCTCAATCCGTTCCTGCCTGGAACTTAACTGGAAAATTACTGGAAATTTACTGCGCCGGGATCACCAGCTGTTGGCCCACTTCAACCTGATTGCGCGATTGCAGTAGGTCTCGATTGGCGTTGTAGATGTCCGTGGCCTTGGCCGTGCTGCCATAAAACCGATACGCAATCGAGGCGAGGCTATCGCCCGGTTGCACCACATAGGTGCTTGCGCCCAAAGCGCCTGAAACATATGCCGGATTGCTCAGAGCTGCCAACAATGAGACGGTATCAACACGCCCATCCTGAGTGATCAAGGATTGTGGCACCTCGACAGTGCCTTTGGCCGCCGCGTCGTTCACCAGAGCGTCGATATAGTCTTCGGACTGCCCTTGCGTCAGGGCGCTGACGATCAGCTGCTCCAAATTATCGACTGTCGCTGTGGGCGCAACGGCCTGTACCGGCTGTGTTGTCGGCTTCAAAGGCTCCGCAGGGCGGATGGCTGCTGCAACACTCGCTTGCAAAGCTACCGGTTCGACCTGAGGCAGCTCTGGGGCCAGAGTGGCCGTAGTTCCAAGGCTGTCAGAAAGGGTTTCAAGCGGGGCCGGGTTGATCTGAGCGCGGGTGACAACGGCATCTACGGTTTCAGGCAAACCTGCATTCAGCGAGCGATCTGAGGATGGCTGCATCAGGATCAGAACCAAAGTAACGCCCAAAAACAAGATCAATGTTAACGCTGCGCGGATCATGGCGCGAATACCTTTCCAGAAACACTCAAATGCAACTCCTGCGCTTTATTGTAATCAGCAGGTCGCACGTCTATTCCAAATCTAATGGCCGTCAGCCCCACGGCGCTCCTCAACAACAGGCGCCTATATATTGCGCCTTATGACTGTCGCCACAAGATATAGGCGAAACCGAATCTGTCGGTCAATATGAAGTGATTCGGAAATCGGCGATAACACCTGTTTCTTTGGGGGAAATGTGGGTTTAGGGGTGCCGCACGCGCACCAGTCCTAAATTCTAGTCGTTTTCGCGCAAAATATACCCGGCCAGGTAGAGTGACCCACAGATCAGAATGCGTGCATCCGGGGATGACGCAGTGATCTGGTGGACCGCCTCGACAACCGAGTCGGCGCTTGTTGCCGACAGGCCCACGGCGTTGGACGCCTGAGCCGTGGTCTCGGCGGGCAGGGTGTTGGCCTCGCCGGGGATCGACACGGCGGTCAGTGTTTGCGCGACATCGGCCAAGGGCGACAGATAGCCAGAGATATCCTTGGTGTTCAGCATACCGCAGATCAGATGTGTGGGCCGTTGGGGCAGGCTGGCCAGATGGCGCGCCAATGCTTGTCCGGCGGCGGCATTGTGGCCACCATCAAGCCACAGCTCTGCTCCTTTCGCGGCCTCGACCAACGGGCCTGACGCCAGCCGTTGCATGCGCGCAGGCCAGTGGGCTTGGCTGACAGCCGCCTCATAGGCCGCTTCACCTATCTTAAGGTGGCGCAACGCCGCCAGAGCCGCACCGGCGTTTTCAATCTGATGGGCACCGGGCAGGTTGGGCAGGGGCAGGTCCAGCAGGCCGGTTTCATCTTGAAAGATCAGCCGCCCACGTTCCTCGGACACATGCCAGTGCTGCCCATGGGCCAAAAGAGGGGCCCCAAGGGCGCGGGCGTGGTCCTCGATCACGTCCAGGGCGTCATCGGGCTGCGGGCCAACAACGCAAGGGACGCCGCGTTTTATAATTCCGGCCTTTTCAAACGCAATCTTGGCCAGGGTATCGCCCAGAAATTGCTCATGGTCGATCGACACAGGTGTGATCACCGTCAGCGCAGGCCGGTCCACCACATTGGTGGCATCCAGACGCCCGCCAAGGCCAACTTCCAGCAAGGTGTAATCCGCAGGTGTGCGGGCCATGGCCAGCAGCGCGGCACAGGTGGTGATCTCAAAATAGGTGATTTGGGCGCCATTGTTGGCCGCATAGCATTCGTCCAGCACAGCCGTCAGATGATCTTCGGTGATCAAAGTGCCAGCCAGCCGGATACGCTCGTGAAACCGTGCCAGATGGGGCGATGTATAGGCATGCACGCGCTGCCCGGCTGCCTCAAGCCCGGCGCGTATCATGGCCTGAGTAGAACCCTTGCCATTGGTGCCAGCCAGGTGGATCATTGGGGGCAGGTCATTTTGTGGATTGCCCAACGCGTCAAGCAGGCGCCAGACGCGATCAAGGACCAAATCCATAACCTTGGGGTGCAGCGCCATCATCCGTTCAAGGATGTGGTCAGATCCGGGCGCGGTCATTTTTTGTCGTTAGGCTCAGGATCGGGCGCGTCCAGCGCTGGTGTGGCCTCTGGGGCAGGCAGCTCGCCTTTGATGGCGGGGGACAGGCCCATCAGCATCCGGGTGATGGTGATCAGTTCGTCGCGCATTTTGGTGCGCACGATGACGCGGTCCAACATGCCGTGGTCCAGCAGGTATTCGGCGCGTTGAAATCCTTCGGGCAGTTTTTCCCGGATGGTTTGCTCAATCACCCGTGGCCCGGCAAAGCAGATCAGCGCATTGGGTTCGGCGATATGCACATCACCCAGCATCGCATAAGACGCGGTGACGCCCCCCGTGGTGGGATGGGTCAACACAACGATATAGGGCAGGCCTGCCTCTTTGAGCATTTGCACAGCCACTGTGGTGCGCGGCATTTGCATCAGGCTCAGGATGCCTTCTTGCATGCGCGCGCCCCCGGCGGCAGAAAACAGGATCAACGGGCATTTGCGCTTCACTGCTTCTTGGGCGGCGGCGATGATGGCATTGCCCACATACATGCCCATGGATCCGGCCATGAACGAAAAATCCTGTGCAGCGGCCACAATCGGTGTGCGGCCCATTTCGCCGACACCCACCAGCATGGCTTCTTTTTCGCCGCTGGCCTTTTGGGCCGCTTTCATCCGGTCGGGGTATTTCTTTTGATCGCGGAAATGCAAAGGATCAGCTTTGGGAACAGGCACCTCGATTTCGGCGAAGGTACCGCCATCAAACAACCCTTCAAAGCGTTCACGCGGGGTGATGTTCATGTGATGTCCGCAATTGGTGCAAACATAGAGATTTGTGCTCAACTCGCGGTGGAACAGCATCGTGCCGCAGCCATCACATTTGGTCCAAAGGTTTTCAGGGATTTCCCGCCGCGAAAAGATCGAGTTGATCCGCGGGCGTACATAATTGGTAATCCAGTTCATGCCAAATGATCCCCTATAGCATTGCCGATCTGAGATAATGGGCTACGCAGCAAATTGCAATCAAACCCGTAGCGCAATCCGTGCCGCCAGCCAACAGCATAGCATGATCAGCATCTCAACCGGCATCCAGGCCATCATCAACTGAGAATCTGACACTGAGAACGGATAGGTAAACAGCGCCAGCCCGTCAAAACTGCCCTCAGGGGCGGCAATCGCAATGGCCATCACATTGTTTGCCAGATGCAGCGCAATCGCTGGCCCCAATGTGCCCGAGCGCGCTGTCAGATCGCCCGTGATGAGGGCAAACACCAGCGCCCACACCACCACCAGCCAGGCCGCGGTTTCATCAATGTTGGGATCAAAGTGCATCATGGCAAACAGCACCGACGGAATACCAATCCACACCAATGGATGCCGGAACCGCGCGGCCAGTTGGCTTTGCAGATATCCGCGAAAGATCAGCTCTTCGGCCGAGGTTTGGATCAACAGGCCGATCAAGGCCACTGGGAGCAAGACTATCCACAATCCGAAATCTAGGTTTGGCGCGAGTTGTAGCGGTTCAGGCGCAGGCAACAGAAAGGACAGCAGATAAATCGGCACCAATAGCCTGATCACCTGCCAAAACTGCATCAAAGCAAGGGGTAAGGGCCCCAAAAGCCCGCGCAGGGGGCGTTTATGGATCAGCCAGAGCGTGATGCGGAGCGCAAGGATCATCGCAACAAAGAAGTAGAGGTTGAGCAATGCGGTCAGCGGCGTGCTGGCATTGGCGAGGTCTTGCCCCCAGAAGGGCTGCATCATAGGCGAGAGAAACATGCGGCTCAGCGCGTTGACAAGCGCACTGAGCATCAACGAGATCAGCAAGAAGACCACCACGAAACCGGCCACACCCGCCGCCAGACGCCCCAGCCCAGCCGAGGGTCGGGCCGGGTCACTCAGGGATTTATGCGGCTCATAACTCATCAGGTAACGTTATCTGCGGGGGCGGTGGGGTGCAATCACGGCCTTGGTCGTTTTCAAGGCTCATGACGCTGCATGCTTGTGTCACGCACCACTTGGCGTTATCGCAGAGCGAACAAAAATCCCCGGAGGCCGCCATGACCAAGTTTGATAAATCAAAGCTCCCCAGCCGCTATGTAACCGAAGGGCCGGCCAAAGCGCCGCATCGCTCGTATATGTATGCCATGGGCCTGTCCGAGGAAGAAATCCACCAACCACTGGTCGGGGTCGCCACATGTTGGAACGAAGCGGCACCTTGTAACATCGCGCTGAACCGTCAAGCACAGGCAGTGAAGATGGGCGTGAAACAGGCGCTGGGCACCCCACGTGAATTCACCACCATCACCGTCACCGACGGTATTGCCATGGGTCATGAGGGCATGCGCTCATCACTGGCCAGCCGAGAGGCGATTGCCGACACGGTTGAGCTGACCATGCGTGGCCATTCTTATGATGCGGTTGTCGGCCTTGCGGGCTGTGACAAGTCCCTGCCGGGCATGATGATGGCCATGGTGCGCCTGAACACGCCGTCGGTCTTTATCTATGGCGGGTCGATCCTGCCGGGCAAAGCCCCCCAGATTGATGAGATCCCCGAAGAGTTCCGCAGCCGCGACCTGACCGTACAAGATATGTTTGAGGCCGTGGGCTGGCACCAGAATGGTGATATGTCCGACAAGGCGCTGGATGTGCTGGAGCGTGTGGCGTGCCCCAGTTCCGGTGCCTGTGGCGGCCAGTTCACGGCCAACACCATGGCTTGTGTGTCTGAGGCGATCGGTCTGGCTTTGCTTAACTCGTCTGGCATGCCTGCCCCCTACGAATCGCGTGATGCCTACGGCGAGGCATCGGGCCGCGCTGTCATGAACCTGATTGAAAAGAACATCCGCGCGCGTGATGTGGTGACACTCAAAAGCCTGCAAAACGCTGCACGCGTGGTTGCCTGCACTGGCGGGTCAACCAACGCAGGTCTGCACCTGCCCGCGATTGCCCATGAGGCCGGGATTGAGTTTTTCCTCGATGATGTCTGCGAGATTTTCCGCGACACGCCTTATTTTGTTGATCTTAAGCCAGGCGGCGCCTATGTGGCCAAAGACCTGTATGATGTGGGTGGCATCCCCGTTGTGATGAAGGAGCTGCGCAAAGCAGGCCTGATCCACGAGGATTGCATCACCGCCTCGGGCCGCTC
>DFBW01000314.1:21684-23773 GCA_002366775.1 Roseovarius sp. UBA3070
ATCCCCAGCCAGCTTCAGGTGTTCACCGGCCCCGCGCTGGTGTTTGAATGCGAAGAAGATGCCTTTGAGGCGGTGCAAAAGCGTGATTACTCAGAAGGTGATGTGATCGTTATCCGCAATGAAGGCCCCGCAGGTGGGCCGGGTATGCGCGAAATGCTGTCAACCACCGCGGCGCTGTCCGGGCAGGGTATGGGCAAGAAGGTGGCCCTGATCACCGATGGCCGCTTTTCTGGTGCTACTCGCGGGTTTTGCGTGGGCCATGTCGGGCCTGAGGCGGCCCATTGTGGCCCCATCGCCTTGCTGCAAAATGGGGATATGATCACCATTGATGCGATCAAAGGCGATATCAACGTGGCGCTGAGCGACGATGAACTGGCCGAGCGTAAAGCCAACTGGAAAGGCCCGCGCGAGACGATTTATGCCAGCGGTGCCCTTTGGAAGTATGCCCAGCTGGTGGGTGCCACCTATAAAGGCGCTGTCACCCATCCCGGCGCCGAAGCCGAGCGCCATGTCTATATGGACATCTAAGACCTTGTTTGGTGTTAATCGGTTTGGCCCTGTGGTGGCATTGGTGTTGGCCTTGCCTTTGGCGGGGTGCATCGGTGAAGGCACTGGCAAAGAAGGCATGGAGCTGCGCACCCCTGCAGATAAGGCCAAGCCGGTCAGCGGAAAAATACTTAGCAAAGTCCCATTATATAATGGCCGGGTCGTGGTGGCCGGGCCAAAGGGCTATTGCATTGATGGATCGGTTTTACGCCAAGGAGGTGTCGGCCGCGTTGTGCTGATTGCCAGCTGTAATACCCTGTCGGGCAAACCCGGTGGGTCGGTGGACCCGGCTGTGATGACGGTGTCAGTCTCGCCGCGCCAATTGGGGGCCAAACAGCCTAACGCCAATGAGTTGAGCGCCTTAGCGGCGCCGGCCAAAGTGTTGGCCTTGGAAGATGGCGACGGCATATCACTGGTGCGTATGGCCTCGGGTGGGGACAGCGTGCTGGCGCACGGCGATCCGCGCTATTGGCGTGCTGGCATGTTGATCAATGGCCATGTGGTGAGCCTGGCCGCCTATACGCCCAAAGGCAGCGGCACATCCGGCAAAGCGTTGATCATGGCCCTTGCCGAAACACTGCGAGAGCTAAGCCCGGTGAAAGACTATACACCATCCGCAGACGCCGAATAAACCGACGCAAATGCGCAAACTACCCGATTGAATGTAATACTGGTGGATTGTTTCCAAAATCTGATTAATGCTATGGAAGGCCCGGTAAGATAAACTGGTAACGGGCAAACGGAACAGACCTTCATGCAGCTGCGCTCATCACTATTGGATTGGATCGTGCATCGCCGTGGCCTGCGCCGCTGGAGGCGTGCCGCAAGGGGTGCCGCGGAAATGAAACACGCCGATCTGCGCCTTGAACGTGGCCGCGCCCGCAAGCTAAGGTACTTACTTAACGAAGTTATTTCGGTCGCGGACAACCGTTTGGCACTGCCGATGATCGGCTCAAATGCCTTTCCCAAACCGCATGGCACCGATTGGTCATGGCGGCCTGCCCTGTGGCGCGAGCCTCTGGCGGTGCCCGGAATGTCATCGGTTGACAGCAAATCCATGTTGGGCAGCGAAGTGACATTGTTTCATGATTGTCAACAATCTGAGCTGACACTGCGCCAGGTGCGCAATAGCCGTGAGGCCGATTTGGCCCCTTACGGCCTGCGCGTGGACGTGTTCAACTTTGATGGCTCATTCTTGTCTCTGGTGCTGGATATGCCGCTGGATGTGGTCAACGGGCTGCAACGGCGCCACCTGATCCGCATGGACACGATTGTAGAGATGGAAAAGCCGCTGGAAATCTTTGCCCGGCTGAACATCAAACACGGGCCAAACACCGAACAGATCGTGCGTGAACTGCCGTTGAACGAAACCGAGTGTATGGTGGAGTTTGACCTGGCATATTCCAATCTGAACGAAAAGCGGATTGAGCGTGCCTGGATTGATCTGATCTTTGAAAACCCGCAGATGAGCCAGGTGACCCTGCGTGATCTGACTTTCAGCCGCTCTCCGCGGGCTGAGTTGTGACGGAGACCTGCAAATGAG
>DFBW01000294.1:0-656 GCA_002366775.1 Roseovarius sp. UBA3070
GATGCCGGGCAAGCCTGCCCGCATCCGCAGGTGTCGGGTCTGCCGCTGTCGGTCGATGATCTGACCGCCACACCGCGCAAATACGGTTTTCACGGGACGCTCAAGCCGCCTTTTCGTATTGCGGAAAGAGGCGGCCGTGCCGCACTTGAAGCCGACCTTGCCGAATTGGCGCGTCGGCTTACGCCGGTAGAACTGCCGGGATTGGCACTGCAACGACTCGGGGGCTTTGTGGCGTTGGTGCCCGAGGGGAATACCTCGCGTCTTCCGGTACTCGCCGCTGAGGTAGTCACGGCCCTCGACATCCACCGGGTCCCGATGACTCCCGGGGAGTTGACCCGCCGCCGCGCAGCAAACCTGAGTGCGGCGCAGGACGCCCACCTGACGCGTTGGGGTTATCCTTATGTGATGGATGAATTCCGTTTCCATTTGACGCTCACTGGCAAGCTGCCCCGTGATCAAACCAATCAGGTTTGCACAGCGCTTAATCCGGTTTTGGCACCGCTCTTGCCACAGCCGTTCCGGCTGACAGAGCTGTGCCTGTGTGGAGAGGATGACGCGGGGCGATTCCATCTGTTGCACCGCTACGCCCTGACCGGTTGAAGCACATCCAACACCTTTTGAACCGCCGCTTCCAGCGCACCTGAGTTGTCGATTGT
>DFBW01000294.1:757-9153 GCA_002366775.1 Roseovarius sp. UBA3070
TGCGGATCGGGGAACACCCGCGCGGCCTCGGTCAGCATGGTGCGCGATCCGTTGAACAGCACCGTGCGCCCTGAGCCAAGCACATCCGCAACGTTCACCGGGATGCCGTAGGACAGTCCATGCGCCTGCCAATGCAGGGCAAAGCCGCCAGCAGTGCAACGACGTTTGAACTCATGACGGGTCACGCCCTCAAAATCCTCACCGCCTGCAGCCTCGGGCCGGGTGATGACGCGACGGACCAGATGCACGCCAGGAAGCCGCGCTTGTGCAGACTCCATGAGCGTGTCCTTGCCCGCACCTGATGGGCCAACGATGACGAATACCCCCGCCATCACGCAGCCCGTTTTGGGGTGAAGGCCGAAACATCCACTTCGCGATCCGCCACGCGGTCGCGGGCTTGGGCGTCATGGAAGATGCCAATGATGGCTGCACCACGGGATTTGGCCTCTTCGATCAGCGACAGAACCGTGCTGCGATTGGTGGCGTCCAGACTTGCCGTGGGTTCATCCAGCAATATCGCCGGATATGTATGGGCAAACCCGTGCGCAATGTTCACCCGCTGTTGTTCCCCCCCCGAAAAGGTTGTGGGTGACAGCGACCAGAGCGTTTCGGGAATTTTCAACCGCGACAGCAGGTCGCGCGCGCGCTCACGGGCCACTTCCCCATCGCAGCCCACCGACAAAAGCGGCTCGGCCACCACGTCCAGCGTGGATACGCGTGGCACCACCCGCAAAAATTGGCTCACATAGCCCAGCGTTTCGCGGCGCAGGGCCAAAATCTCGCGTGGTTCGGCCTGAGCAACATCCACATCGCCAATGATGATACGACCGGATGCGGCAAGGTAGTTGCCGTAGATCATCCGCATAAGTGTGGATTTCCCGGCACCCGAATTGCCGGTCAGGGCCACGCATTCGCCTGGCGCAACGCTCAGGGTTGCACCCTGCATCACCTCAATTACTGACCCACCCTGATTGTGCAGGGTGAAGGTCTTGGAGACATTTTCGATATGGATCATGGTCACACCTGCAAGACAGAAGAAACAAGAAGCTGGGTATAGGTGTGTTGGGGATCATCCAGCACCTGATCGGTCAGGCCGCTTTCGACCAAATGACCGGATTTCATCACCATCAGCCGGTCTGCAAGCAGGCGCACAACAGCCAGATCATGGGTTACGATGATGGCAGACAGCCCCATTTCACGCACCAACCCGCGCAACAGGTCCAGCAGACGTGCCTGCACGCTCACATCCAGGCCGCCGGTGGGTTCATCCATAAAGACCAGCCGTGGCCCGGTCACCAGATTGCGCGCGATCTGAAGCCGCTGTTGCATCCCGCCGGAAAAGTCCGAAGGGCGGTCATCCACCCGATCCTCGGTGATCTCGACCCGGCCCAGCCAGTCAATTGCTTGCTCGCGAATGTTACCGTAATGGCGCGCACCCACGGCCATCAGCCGCTCGCCGACATTGCCGCCGGCACTGACACCCATGCGCAAACCGTCGCGGGCATTCTGATGCACAAACGCCCAATCCGTGCGCGCCAGCATCCGGCGCTCGGGTTCGGACATGGTCATCGTGTCACGCAGCCCTTCGGCGCGGGTGTCAAACAACACTTCGCCCTGATCCGGCTCCAGATGACCGGCCAGACAGTTCAGCAGCGTTGACTTGCCTGACCCCGATTCCCCAACGATGCCCATGACTTCACCGGGATAGAGGTCAAAATTCACACCCGTACAACCGATCCTGTGGCCATAGGTTTTTTGTATGTTGCTGACAGATAACAGCGGAGTCATGCCGCGTCCTCCTCGGGGCTAAGCCGACCGCGATGCCCGGCGTCGCAGCGGGTGGCGCAGTAGTTGGTGTCGGAACAGACGAACATGCGCCCGCCCTGATCGTTGACGATTACCTCGTCCAGATAGGTGTGTCCGGCACCGCAAAGATCACAGTCCTGCTCGGCTTTCATCTGCTCGAACGGGTGGTCTTCGAAATCAAGGCTGACGACCTTGGTATAGGGTGGCACCGCATAGATGCGCTGTTCCCGCCCGGCCCCGAACAATTGGATTGCCGCGCTTTCCAGACGGGGGTTGTCAAATTTCGGGATCGGGGAGGGGTCCATGACATAGCGATCCTCGACCTTGACCGGATAGGCATAAGACGTGGCGATATGGCCATGCCGGGCAATGTCTTCATAGAGCTTCACATGCATCAGCCCATATTCCTCAAGCGCGTGCATCTTGCGGGTCTCGGTCTCGCGCGGTTCAAGAAAACGCAAGGGTTCCGGGATCGGCACCTGATAGACCAGGATCTGATCCTCGGTCAGCGGCTCTTCCGGGATGCGGTGACGGGTTTGAATGACACTGGCCTCTTGCGTGCATTCGGTCACGTCAACCTGGGCCGTGTTTTCAAAGAACTTGCGGATCGACACGGCGTTGGTGGTGTCATCCGCCCCTTGGTCAATCACCTTGAGCGTATCGTCCGGCGTCAGACAGGCAGCTGTGACCTGCACGCCGCCGGTGCCCCAACCATAGGGCATAGGCATTTCGCGGCTGGCAAACGGCACCTGATAGCCCGGAATTGCCACCCCTTTCAGGATTGCCCGACGGATCATGCGTTTGGTTTGTTCGTCGAGATAGGCAAAGTTATAGTCGCTCATTCCGCCGCCTCCTTCTGGGTTGCGGCCATGGCTTCGGCCCGCAGTTTTCGGATGAGTTCCAGTTCGGATTGGAAATCGACATAATGGGGCAGTTTGATGTGTTCGAGGAAGCCGGTCGCCTGAATGTTGTCAGAGTGGCTGAGGACAAATTCTTCATCCTGAGCGGGCGCGCCCATGTTGTCTTCGCCCAGCTCTTTCCAACGCAGTGCCCGATCGACCAGCGCCATAGAGATTGCCTTGCGTTCAGATTGTCCGAAGACCAGCCCGTATCCGCGGGTGAATTGCGGGGGTTCGGTTTTCGAGCCAGTGAACTGATTCACCGTTTCGCATTCGGTCAGCGTGACCTCTCCGATCTTAATGGCAAACCCAAGTTCGGGGATCTCCATCTCGACCTGAACTTTGCCGATCCGTAACTCGCCCACAAAAGGGTGGTTGCGGCCATAGCCCCGCTGGGTGGAATAGGCCATGCCCAGGACGAACCCTTCATCACCGCGGGTCAGGGCCTGCAATCGCAGCGCCCGGTTTGCTGGATATTCCATCGGCTCGCGGGTCATGTCGGGCGGCGTGGCGTCGGATGGGGTTTCCGTCTGGATCAGTCCATCCCTGTTCAGGAAGTCAGTGATCCGGGGAATGTTTTCTGTCTGTGGCTCAGCACTGTCTGCTACGGGTGCTTCGCCATCCGCCATCAGTTTGAAGTCCAGCAAACGGTGGGTGTAGTCAAAGGTCGGGCCAAGCACCTGCCCACCCGGCGCGTCCTTGAAGGTGGCGCTGATCCGGCGGTCGCAGATCATCGAACCGGTCTCAACTGGGTCGGAATAGCCAATCCGGGGCAGCGTGGTACGATAGGCGCGGATCAAGAAAATCGCCTCAATCAAATCCCCACGCGATTGTTTGATCGCCAGCGCGGCCAGATCAGGATCATAAAGCGACCCTTCAGCCATGACCCGATGGATGGCAAGCGCCATCTGTTCGCGGATTTGGGCAAGGCTTAGCTCGGCCACCTCCGGATCGCCCCGGCGTTCTTCGGCCAGCCAGTCATGCGCATTGTCGATGGCTCGCTCGCCACCTTTGACAGCCACATACATCAGAGTTCCGCCACGATTGAGGACCGAGGCAACCCGGCCAGATGGGGTCCGGCAGTGAAATAGAAATCAAGCCCAAGCGGGAACAGCGCCCGGTTGGCCTGAAACGCCTTGATTTCGGGCAGGTTCAGATGGGCTTCGACCTCGATCCCCGGCCCGGTGAGCCGTGCGCCTGTGGCCGCAAGTGTATCCATCTCGACGATCAATGTCGCGGACCGGTCCGGATAGTCCGAAATCCCGGTCGGGAGGGTCGCTTGCGACAGGTCGGCCCATGTGCCAAGCGCATATTGAGCAAATCCTGCCTCGACAATGGGCGCACCAATGTGAAACGAAATCCAGTCGCGCATGGCGAGCGTATCATAGGCACCACCCAGAAACAGTGGTGTCTCCTGATCGCATAAGGTCAAAAGCAAGGTCGCTGCTGCCGCAGAGGTTGGTGCAGGTGCCGTCGCCCCGCCTAGTGTTTCAATTCGGCCCGGACGTGCCATGGCCGACAATGCGGCCCGGAAGGCCTGTGCCGATTGAACCGGCGGATTTGAAAAGCCGCCTTGCAAACTGCTGTCCAGCATCAGTCTTCTCCTCGTACCATGGTAAAGAATTCGACCTTGGTGGCCGCAGCCTTGGCCGCGCGTGCTTGTGTGCGGGCCGAAACCTCATTGGCCAACGGCGTCAGCACCGCATCGCGCAGGTCATCGGCGCGCGCGGTCTGCATCAGTGCATCGACCAGGGCCGCGCGCTCGGCGTGGTCTCTGTCACGCCCCTGCACATAGGCATGGCCGACCTCTCCACTGTCGATGCGCACTGCACAGCGGGTCACGGTCATTTCGCCAAGGTTGAACGGAGCGCCAGTTCCGCCCATCCGGCCACGCACCATCACGCCGCCAATTTCGGGCGGGCGCAGCCAGCTATGGCTAGGGCGGTCGGCTACTCTGTTCAAAAGAGCCTGAAGCCGTTCTGGCGAAGCCTTGGACAGTAGGCTCATCCAGCTTTGGCGGGCCTTTTCAGTCATCGCGGATGTGGTCATCTATACACCTTGCGGGTTTGTCTAGTATTATATACAACTAGACAAATATTATCATGCACCGCCACACCCCGGCAAGAACAGAAACATGAAATTTTGGTGACACATGGCCCGCACTCCTGTTTGGAAAACCATTGCAACCACAGTTGAGACCGAGATTGCTCAAGGACACTATCGAGCGGGTGATAAACTACCCACCGAGGCCGTGCTTGCCGCGAGGTTTGGCGTCAATCGCCACACTGTCCGGCGAGCATTGGGAGATATGGCCGAGCGGGGCATCTTGCGGTCGCGCCGTGGGGCCGGGGTTTTTGTCGAGGCGCCGCCAACCGAATACTCGATCGGCAAACGGGTGCGGTTTCATCGAAACATCCGGGCCACCGGGCGGTTGCCGCAAAAGCAGGTCTTGCGGCTGGAAACGCGTCCCTCGGATGAAGCAGAGGCGCGCGCGCTTGACCTTGAAACAGGGGACTTGGTGGTGATCTATGAAGGGCTCTCGCTGTCTGAAGGGGCACCCATTGCCCATTTTATCAGCATCTTTCCGGTGGACCGTGTGCCGGGGATGGCCGCCACTCTAGAAGAGGTCACATCGGTGACGGAAGCGCTTAGGCGCAACGGAATTTACGATTACACTCGCCGCGACACCAGACTGTCGGCACTGCTTGCGGACCCGGTTCTGGCACTGCATCTGCGCCTGCGCGAGGGTGACCCGCTGCTAAAGGCTGTCGGGCTGAACATCACAACAGATGGTACGCCGATTGAACTGGGAAAGACCTGTTTTGCCGGGGATCGGGTGACGCTGACCGTCACAAACGACTGAGCTATTCATATTTTTCCAGGAACGCCTCAATAGGCAGGTTCCGAAAATCTGCAAGCTGCGCCCGCAGGGTGTCATGATTCCAGTCCCACCAGGCCAGCACCAACAGCCGCTCGACAGTCTCCGGGGCGAACCGCGCGCGGATCGGTTTGGCAGGAACCCCGGCGACGATGGTATAAGGGGACACATCCTTGGTCACGACCGCCTGTGTGGCCACAACTGCCCCATGTCCGATGGTGACTTCTGGGCGAATCACCGAACCGTGCCCAATCCAAGTGTCATGACCAACAGACGCCCGCCGGGATTTGCGATGTGCAAAGAACGCCTCGTCCATTTCCACATCATCGAAATAATCCGCCGAACGATAGAGGAAATGGTGTAACGAGGCGCGCTGCATCGGGTGATCGGCCGGCCCGATCCGCGCAAAGCTGGCGATGTTGGAAAACTTGCCAACCGTCGCATTGGCGATGTCCGCATAGCGGTCGCAATAGGAATAATCTCCGATGGCGGAATGGGTGATGCGACTGCCCTTCCCAATCTCGACAAAACGTCCAAACGTGCTGTCGGTCAGGGTACATTCGGGATGCACAAACGGGGTATCGGCGCTGAGACGGGCCGCCATCATTCCCCCTTGATCAGGCGACGCCGCAGCCAGCCGGACAGGCTGTCCATCAGCATGACCATCAGGATGATCAGAACGATGTAATAGGTCACTTCTTCCCAGTCTTTCTGGGTGATCATGGCCTGCGTCAGCAACAACCCGATCCCACCACCGGTGATGGCCCCGATAATTGTGGCGCTTCGGGTGTTGGATTCCAGATAGTACAGCACTTGCGACAGCAAGACTGGCGTGACCTGCGGAATAACCCCAAACCGATATCTCTGGAGCGGCTTGGCCCCGGTCGAAGACACGCCCTCGGTCTGTTTCTCATCGACATTTTCCAACGCCTCTGAGAACATCTTGCCAAAGCTGCCAGTGTCAGTCAGCAGGATCGCCAGCGCGCCAGTCATGGGGCCGGGGCCAAAGGCGCGTGACAAAACGATGGTCCAGATCAACCCGTCGACACCGCGCAAAAAGTCGAACACCCGCCGGATACCAAAACGCGCTATCCACACAGGAGAGAAATTCCGCGCAGCCAGAAAGCCAAGCGGCAGCGCAATGATCGCAGCCCCGAATGTGCCGAGGAAGGCCATGAGAATGGTCTCGAACATGGCCCAGGCCACATCCAGATGCCGCCACATGTCGTTGTACCAGAAATCCTGCCAGGCCCCGGCTATGTTGGAACGGGTGGGATCTATCTGATCCCCAAAGAGAATACCCCACAGCCCATGGCCATGATAGGGGCTGTCCAGAGTGAAAAAGAACAGCTCCCAACCGGGGAAATATTTGAACACCTCGGTCTTGTTGCGAGTCAGGGACACACGGCCTTCATCGGTGGTGATGGCAAGCCGGGATTTCGATAGGGACACCCAGTCGGGTACATCCGCGCCAAAATTGGTAACCACATGCCGACCTTCGATTGCGGCCTCAATCGTGCCATAGTCGGGAATGGCATAGCGAAGCGAATTGTCAGGCAGGAATGTCACCACGTGCCCATCGCCAAGGTCGATGCTTGTGGTGGTGCCCGCCAGAGTGACCCAATCCGGTGCCGCGCCAGCAGGATAACGCCCCTTGCGTTCTCCTTCGATGGCGGCAACCACCTCACCAGACCGGTTGTCGCGGGTGATGTGGATCTTGTGGCTCCAGGCGTCGCGGGTCAGAACTCGCGCATTTTCCCAACGCGCCCGCTCGACCAATCCGGAAATATCGAAGGCAACGAAAACATAGATCAGATAGGCCAGGATCAGCAAAGGCAATGCCAGGGCAAAGAGACGTTTGCGCAGAAACAACCGGTCGGCTGAAACATAAAGGTCGACAGATGCCATGTCAGTGGCCTCCCTTGTGGATCAGCCCATTGCGCACATGGCCCGATAGCTGATCGAAGATGACGATGGTGACAAAAAGCAGGATGAAAATGGCGGCTGCTTCGTCGTATTTGCCAAGCCCCCATGACATCGCATTCTTCAGCTCGTAACCAATACCCCCGGCACCGACAAAGCCCAGAATGGCCGAGGCGCGGATATTGATCTCAAACCGCAGCAGCGCATAGCTGAAATAATTGGGCGCAACCTGTGGTACGACACCCAGCCACATCCGCTGGAACCAGCCTGCACCGACCGAGGAAAGACCTTCGACCGGTTTCAGATCGGCGTTTTCGTTGACCTCAGAAAAGAGCTTGCCCAAGGCACCAGCGGTATGAAATGCGATGGCGATCATGGCCGGAACTGGCCCGCCGCCCAGAATAAAGATCAGCATCAGCGCGATCACGATTTCCGGCATGGCCCGCATAATGTCCATCGCGCGGCGAAACACTGGGATCAGCCGAGGCCAACGCGCCAGTCCGCGGGTGGACAGCAGCGACAGAAAAATTGCCAGCCCGGCACCGATCAGCGTTGAAACAGCCGCAATATTGATGGTTTCGATCAGGGCAGGAAAATAGGTGACAAGATGACCGGGCAACTGATCCAGCTTTGGCGCGGTATCGGCCAGAACATCTGCGGGAAAGTCAAAAACATTAGGCAGCCCCGCCCAGAACCCGCCAGCATTGCGATCATCGGCCAGCATAAAGCCGGAAATCAGCAACATTGCAAAAATGGCCAGCATGATCCCGCCATAAAGACGTTTTCGCTGGATCATCGCCATGTAGCTGTCATGGCCATTATTTGAAATATCCGACATTGTGCCCCCGAATGCAAAAAGACCCCGGCAAATCCGCCGGGGCCCGAGTCGT